>CAYQTZ010000086.1:0-9452 GCA_964420565.1 uncultured Hyphomicrobiales bacterium | reverse complement strand
TAAATAATTTTTTTTAAATAATTTAGTCTTAATCAATTAACCTCAGGGGAAAAATATGTTTAAAAGAATCATTTACCTACTAACAGTGATAATTCTTACATCATCCATACATGCAGAAGATATCGGCAATGGCTGGTCAATCAACGGTATGGCTCATATAATCGGTCAGCTCGATGGAAAAGACTTTTCCAACGAAACACATCCATTTAACTATGCAACATCCAAGATAAGGATAGGTCTCGAAAAGAATCTTGATGACATAGCAATTTTTCGTGTTGATCTTCAGGACTCAAGAATAATGGGTACAGGTTTCTTTGCCGATAGAAGCAACACTGATCTATTGCAAGGATATGTTGAGTTCCCCGGACTTTTTGGAGCTCCATTATCTTTGCAGGCAGGTAGATTCCAGATGAAATATGGCACGGAGAGGATAATAGGACGTAGCCCATGGCACTATCAGGAAAGAACATTCGACGGGGCAAGATTAAAATATAAAACCGAGAAATTCAAATTTGACTATTTCCATATCCTGCATACAAACTCATCAGATTATATGCTAAAAGTTATGCCATCGAATTACCCATATCCCGCCGAACCAATTAAGGGATATGCAATGTATGGTTTCTGGATGAACACTGGTCCTTATGATGGGCATTCATTCGATCTTTTCGGATATTTGGAAGATGATGATTTTACATCACTAAACAGATGGACAGCAGGTGTGAATTATAATATGAAAGCCGGCAAATTTGGATTAGTTGCTGAAGGTGCTTTCCAGGGTGGAACACAAACTATTGGTTCGGGAGATTCAAAGGTAGAGAAAACAATATCCGCTTACATGGGATCCGTTAAAGCAAATTATAAACTTGATCCCGTTGGATTGATAGCTGGAGCAGATATTATTTCCGGAACACCAACAGATGTAAAAGACGAGATCAATACTTACAATAACTACCCCGCCTCGAAGCATAAATTCTGGGGATTGATGGATTATTTCTTAGTTACAACCAAAGGAACAAACAATCTCGGCGTAAATGACTTTTACGCAGGAGCCAACTTTGGAAATATGGTTCTCGGCAAGCCAGCCAGCGGCGAGCCAGGCAACTTAAACGCTACATTGACATATCATTTCTTTATGTCGAACCAACCAGATATCAACGATAATACAGACTGGGGTTCAGAAATTGATCTCGTATTAAAGTATAATCTGACAAAAAAGATATTCTTCCAGGCAGGCGGAGGTATATTCTTACCCGGCGAAGTCATGAAGAATTATTACAAAGTAGGCGATACTGTAAGAGAAGATCCGGGGTTCTGGCTATTTACAATGATCATGTTCCAGATATAATATGAGAATGTAAAAAACTTCTATCCTTCCGAAGACTCGACTTCGGAAGGATAGTTAAAATATCATTAAAAGAATACATAAGCAGCTACCAAAGCTCTCAAATTGGGCACCTGCTCTGCATCAGTTACCTTGCCGTAATCATTAAAATCTTCAATTCCATAGGCAGCGGATGTATATTCTAACTCAAAAGCAAAGCGGAATTTATCTAAATTCCAGATTACCCTGGGAGATACTCTTAGCAGATTATCAATATTAGCTGCGCGGGCAAATGAATTAGACAAAACTTCTTCTTCAGCACCGAGATTCTTAGAATAACCACCAAAAAGTCCTACCTGTATATCTTTACCGTAGATCAATTCTCCCCATACCGATAGTATAGTTCCCGGCGTATAAGTCGGCTCTAATTCCTGATTATTAACTTGATAATATCCGCCTAACATTGTCATATTAGTCAGATTCTGACCATAGACACCCTCAGCTTTAATCTGAAGATCTCCTGTTGCAAATTTTGCATAGCCCATTACAGCATAACTGGATACTTTTTCTTCGGTCTTAGCTTTATTCATTACTTGATTTTCAAAATAGGAATATTCCAAAGCTGGCATTAGCATTTTATACTCTGCTACAGCTCCTATTAAGCTCTTCCCGAATTTGTATTGCATGCCGAAGTTCATATCTGGTATTACTGCATTTCTCTGGTATATAGAGCTGAAGCCCTGAGGTCCGGTACTGGCAAAATCTCTTTGGGAAACTGCAGTAAGCTCAACTCTCAAATCGCCAAAAAATTGCTGCAATCTGATCTGGGGATTTCTGCTAAATGGCTGAAAGGGAGCTCCAGTGTTAAACGAAACAACATCAGGGAAACATTCAGTAATGAACATAGGATGCCAGAACTGACCGATTATTAGCACAGTATTTCCCCAGTCAAGTTTTCCGAAAGCGTGGCGGAGTCGGAATGTGTTGATATTCCCCTGGGCAGAGCCAAAAAATGCACCTTCGATATAGCCACTTGCCTTTGCTCCCAGAACATCAGGAACTGAAATACTGACCATGCCTCTGGTTTGCACATTCAATATATTGAAGTTAGGCGTTGCGTTGATATCATCTCCATTAGCATCTAAATTTTCCGGTGTCGGGTATAAATAGAAGTGTCCCTCCCGTATAGCAACATTCTGACGTGTATCATAGAATATATCAGTTTTTACAAAACCGTTGAATTTCAAATCCACACCAGATTTCTCCTGAGCATAAGTTATTGTAGAAATAGGCAGTAAAAAAAATATAACGAAAAGTGATAATAAAATTCTTTTCATAGTTCTTCCTTTTGTATAACAACAATATGATTACAATATTTCAATTCTTTTACGTGGTTAAGTATATGTTAATTAGTTTTACACAAATAAATATTAGTTTTATCTAAAAAGTTCATTTGTTGTAACAAAACAATAAAAATATTAAAATACATGACGCTTAAAGAATTAAATATAGGTGAAAAAGCTGTAATTACCAAAGTAAAAGGTCGCGGAGCATTTAGAAAGCGTATGGTCGAGATGGGATTTATTGTAGGTCAGGTAATTGAATCCGTAAAAAAAGCTCCCTTTCAAGACCCCGTAGAGTATAAGCTAATGGATTACGAAGTCTCTCTGAGAAACAGCGAAGCCGAGCTTATAGAGATTGTATCTGAATCAGAAGTCATTAAAAAATACCCTGCAAAATTTAATGGAACTATAGACACTAAAATTCTAAAAAAAACTGCCCGCAAAAAAGAAAAAATTATCAATATCGCCTTAGTCGGCAACCCGAACTCTGGTAAAACTACGCTGTTTAATTTTGCTTCAGGCTCGAAAGAAAGAGTTGGGAATTATGGCGGAGTTACAGTAGAATCTAAAGAAGCAAAATTCAAAGTGGGGGATTATGTTATCAATATCGTTGATCTGCCCGGCACTTATTCTATTACGGCATACTCTCCCGAAGAGCTATTCGTAAGAGATTACATAATAAACAGCATGCCCGACATAGTTGTCAATGTAGTTGACTCTTCAAATCTTGAGAGAAATCTTTACCTGACTACACAACTTATCGATATGGATATAAAGGTTGTAGTAGCTCTGAATATGTATGATGAATTGTCAAAAAAAGGCGACAAACTTGATTACAAACTACTGGGCGATATGCTTGGTATCCCTTTTATTCCAACTATCAGTTCCAAAGGTAAAGGACTAAAAGAACTTTTTGACAAAATTGTGGACGTTTATGAAGATAAAGATGATTCCGTTAGGCATATTCATATTAATTATGGTGTATCATTTGAAAACGCTATATACGAAATCCAGGAAGATATTTATAAGAATTGTAATCGAAAACTAACTAACAGATATTCTTCACGGTTCCTTTCAATCAAATTATTAGAAAAAGACAAAGAAGTAAACAATATAATAGATTCAGAATGTAAAAACAAGGACAGCATTCTAAATCTTGCTAAAAATAAAATATCCCTTATTGAAAATGGATACAAAGACGATTCAGAAACGATGATAACCGACGCCAAATATGGTTTCATCGAGGGAGCTTTGAGGGAAACTTTCAAACAGGCAAAAAGAGAGCGCATTTCAAAAAGCAGAATGATAGATAAGTTTATAACGCACAGATTATTAGGTATTCCAATTTTTCTTTTCTTCATCTGGCTTACTTTTTTTGTAACTTTCAATCTGGGCGATTATCCAATGGGCTGGATTGAGTACGGCGTTAATCTGCTCGGCAATTTTTTATCTAATATATTGCCTGCCGGTATGTTCAGGGATTTGATGGTTGATGGAGTTATAGGTGGTGTGGGCGGTGTACTTGTATTCTTGCCGAATATAGTTCTACTCTATATGTTCATATCACTTATGGAAGACACGGGGTATATGGCTCGTGCTGTTTTCATTATGGATAAGGCTATGCATAAAATTGGCCTGCACGGTAAGTCATTCATTCCTTTGCTTATGGGATTCGGTTGTAATGTGCCAGCTATCATGTCCTCCAGAATAATAGAGAGCAAGCGGGACAGAATGATAACAATACTAATAAACCCATTTATGTCATGTTCAGCACGGCTTACGGTTTATGTTTTGCTTATAAGTGCATTTTTCGTTGAGTACCGATCTCTGATACTCTTCTCTCTATATTTATTTGGTGTATTGCTTGCTATCATTACTGCATTTATTCTTCGCAAAACAGTCTTTAAAACTAAAGATGTACCCTTCGTAATGGAATTACCTCCATACAGAATACCTACAATAAAGACCATACTCAGACACATGTGGTTCAGAGCACAGATATATCTGAAAAAAGTTGGCGGTATAATACTGATAGCTTCTATTGTTATTTGGGCTTTAGGGTACTTCCCGAGAAATAACGATATTATCCGGCATTATGACCAAAGAATAGATAGCGTAAAGACTTATTATACTGATCTTCCTGAATCTGAGAGAACATCCGATTGGGAGGAAAAAATGAAAGACGAGCTTAAGCTACTAAGGACACATAAAAATAATGAACTTCAGGAAAAATCTTTAATAGGGAATATCGGACTATTCATCCACCCTGTCATGGAGCCGCTTGGATTCGACTGGAAGATGTCTATCAGCTTGCTAACCGGCGTTACAGCAAAAGAGATAGTCGTAGGCACTCTTGGAGTCCTTTACGAAGCCGAAGGAAGCAAAGATGATGATATCAACACTTCACTAATATCGCGAATACAGGAGCAGACTTACTTAAAAGGTCCCAAGAAAGGAGAGAAAGTATTTACCCCTGTAGTAGCTATTAGCTTTATGCTATTCATTTTGATATATTTCCCATGTATAGGAGTGATAGCGGCAATCAAGAAAGAATCTGGCGGCTGGAAATGGCCAATTTTCGAAGCTGTTTATTCAACTGCTCTCGCCTGGATCATGGCATTTTTAGCTTATAATATTGGGATTATGCTATAAATTGGATCTCAGAAGAACATCTAATCAAGTATATGCTAAAAATTTCTACGCAATATCGAAGTAATTATCTCCCTCCTTATACTCTTTGCTGAACCTTGATTTCATCAAGCTGTGTTCTGGCTTCAATAGTTTCGGATCTTCTTCAATTATTGCAAATGCTTCTTTGCGTGCATATTGAATTATCACTACATCATTAGTAAGCTCAATGAATTTAAAATCAGGCAAGCCAGATTGCCTGGTTCCCAGCACATCCCCCGGACCACGCAGATTAAGATCTACCTCAGAAATACGGAAGCCATCGGTAGTCTCCTCCATAGTTTTCAGCCGAACTATCGCAGAATGTCTTTCCTCATTTGATCTGTCTTTCTTTTTGATCTGAAACTTGAAATGATCCTTTGTAGCCAGCAGGCAGTATGACTGATCGGTTCCTCTGCCTACTCTGCCACGAAGCTGATGTAGCTGAGCAAGTCCAAATCTTTCTGCATTTTGTATCAGCATGACAGTAGCGTTTGGCACGTCTATACCAACCTCGATGACAGTAGTAGCTATCAATATCTGATATTCTTTATCGAGGAAGTCCCGCATTGCATCTTCCTTCTCGTACCAAAGCATTTGCCCATGCAGCAAGCCGCATTTATAACCGTAAAAAATCTCATTACTTAGTTTTTCGTAATATTCTACAGCAGATTTAAGCTCCATCTTCTCAGATTTCTCGACTAATGGGAATACAATATATGCCTGCTTGCCCTTATCCACCTGTTCGGTAATAAAATTATAAACATCCTGTAGCTGGCTTTCGTAAACAACTTTAGTTTTTATAGGTTTGCGGTTCTTGGGCAGCTCATCAATAATAGAAACATCAAGCTCTCCATAAGCCGTTAGGGTAATAGTTCTTGGTATTGGAGTAGCCGACATAACAAGAACATGCGGAACGTAATTCTCTCCGAGCGATTTCTTCCCCATATCTCTCAATTCGCCTCGCTGTGCAACGCCGAACCTGTGCTGTTCGTCTATTACAATAAGTCCGAGTTTATTATATTCCACTTCGCTTTGAAACAAAGCATGAGTGCCGACAACAACTTTCGCCTGCCCTGAAATTATTTTATCTTTCACTTCTTCCCGCTGTCTTTTCTTTTGCCCTCCGAGAAGCTGAACTACTTCAATATTAAGCCCTTCAAAATATTGGGCAATAGAATGATAATGCTGCTCAGCCAGAATTTCTGTAGGAGCCATCAGAGCCACCTGACATCCGTTTTCAATAGCAATAAGCATAGAAAGCAATGCAACTATAGTCTTTCCAGAGCCGACATCTCCCTGAAGCAAACGATTCATGGGCTGACCCGATTCCATGTCATCAGCTATTTCGCTTATTACACGCTTCTGTGCTTTGGTAAGCTGAAAAGGGAGTTTGTCATATAATTCCCTTGCTAATTTACTTTTAGGATTGAAAACCGGAGCTCTCTCGATTTCTTTATACCCCTGCTGCCTGAGAGCAAGATAAAGTTCGAAAAAAAATATCTCTTCGAATTTCATACGAATACGTGAACGTTCCATTAACTCACTTTTCTCGGGGAAATGCAAATTCCAAACTGCAGTTTTTTTATCAGGCAATTTATATTTATCTAACAAAAAATCAGGGATGACTTCACGTACATTATCAATTTCCGAAGGTAAAACATTAGAAATTATATCCCTTAGCTGCCGGTTGCCAATATTGGCTTTTCGCATATTCTCTGTTAATTTATAAACTGGCAATATTTTCCCCTGAGTAAAAAGCTCTTTATCTTCAGGATCGAATTTTTCAATCTCAGGATGGTGGAAAGTAATAGTGCCGTAACGATTTATCTCGGGCTTACCACTAACAGTGATCTGCATACCAGGCTTATATTTCTTCTTGAAAAAGTCCACATAGCTCCAGAAAACTATCTCTGCCTTACCCCCACTTCCATCGGCAAGTATCAGGCGGAGCATCTTTTTATTCTTGCCAAATTGTTTTTCCTCTACTGAAGCAATAAAACACAAAACAATTACTTCTGAATGAGACACATAAGAGACATAATCAGAATCGCCAAAAGAGAAAGAATCCTGTCTGATCCTAACCCCTAAAGCTTTCAAAGAGCCAACAACAGAACGATCAATATATGCTCTTGGGAAATACTCTACCAGATCTTTAGGGGAGTAAATACCATCTTTGGCAAAAGCTTCGGCTTTCTTTGGTCCGACACCTTTTGTGTATTGAAGTTGGGTTATATCTATTTTTTCTTTTTCTGGCATTTTTTTTGATTACTTTATCCTCTGTATATAAACCCTCGAATACACTTCCTGCTCGCCGAGGTTTGCGGAACATCCAAAACCATCACCAGAATTATTGTTAGAGCATCTATGTTGCAATTCAAATTCAGTATTATCAGCATCAACAGTTATTATTCCATCAATAAGACTTCGGGTTTGTAAATTAACAACATCTCCACTATTGTTAGGAGCGTGTTCTCCAGTTCCCAATAGAACAGTTTCTTCACTATCCGATGTTTGTCTGAATCTGCATTGATGTCTATTAACCTTATATGCAGGTGCAGAAGCAACAATCCTATATGTCCCTGCATCTAAAGTAATAACGCTCGTTGAGGTGTTTAGGGAAATGGAATTTCCTCTGCTATTAACAACAGTATTCAAATCTCTTTTTATCCATCCATCAGCCGGGTCAAAAGTCCCCCCATTCGTTCCCGCTGATTTCCTATCCTCAAATACAGCATATTCATAAGAAATTTGAGTTAGCTCGGCACTACCATTCTTATACCATAGATTTTCATCAGTGTCAGAAAATATCTTTCCGAAATTCTCTGTTGCTGACGGTGCCGCATTGATCTCTGCCAGAGATAAAACTCCGTCTATCGTCAATGCTTCGTTAGGGTCATCAGTTGCTATGCCCACGTTACCATCTTGTCTGTATATATCATCACCATCTCCCAGAGACCATAGGGATGTGCCACCACCACCTAATGCCTGCCACGAGGGGCTGTCCTCGTCTCCTGCATTATACTGGAATTCGTCTTCGTCGCTGTTGTAGATCAATAGTCCTTTTGCGGGATTTGTGATATTATCTCTTTGGGTTTCTGTTAGTCGTGGTAGCAGAAAGCCCTTATCAGTAGAGATCAGATGAAGAACAGCAGACTCATGGGGCAGATCATCCTGATCTTCTGATATTGCTACACCCTGAGAGAATAGAGGGACAGTGAAAATAAAAAGCAATAATATTGATAATTGAAGTCCATTGAATAAAAGAAGAAAATCCCCTTTTATCCTTTTATTTTCAAAGGCGGAGACTTTAAATACTGAATATATAAAAGGTTTACTCCCTCTCTTATTTATAAGGGAGGGCTGGGGAGGGATATTTTTATGATCTTGCAATACTGTTATATGTTTCATTCTTCCACTCCTATCTCTAACCAACCATCATTATTAAGCTCTGAATCATTATACACTCTGCCAAATACTTTTATGAGATATGGCAGATCGGATTTGTTCTCCAGAATACCACCAAAGTATATATTCATGTCATTTGAGACTTCAATGTTAATATCCTCCACAAATAAAGTACCTTTAAAAATATTCAGATCATTATCCACATAAACATCTACAAGTGGACTGAGAATTTTTTCATCATCACTTTTATCTATCACCAGATTTGAAAATGTAGTAACGGTGTTCCCACTAATATTAGTGATCTCACTATCTCCAAAAAATCTGACAGTACCCATATTAGCAGAAAAATCACCATCATTGATCCATGAGCCAGCAAGAGAGAGAGTGCCGGAGGTATTTTCAATCATCTTAGAATCATCATTTATCATAATATCTCCATAGCATTTTATAGATGGGGAGTCGTTGCAGATCAAATTTGTGTTATGAAGTTGGATGTTATATTCTTCGGCAGAAGAATGACTTAGAAAGCATACAATAAATAAGATCAATAAGTATTTCATTTCTATCTCAATAAACACTTCTTGGTGAACATACCATTATGCTCAAATCTTCATACATGAGTTGGAGGAAATTGACCCTACTGGGGTATAAACAAATAAAAAAGATACAGTTCAAGATGAACAGTTAATTTTGATTGAGGGTAAAAGATA
>CAYQTZ010000085.1:0-9475 GCA_964420565.1 uncultured Hyphomicrobiales bacterium | reverse complement strand
CATATTCATTGAGCTTATTATCGTATTCCTGCTCTAACTCAGCCAATTTATATTCTAAGGGATTGTAATCATTCCCGGCGTTTTGTGGTTCAACGTACTTAAGCCCGGTCCATAGATTTTTCTTAAAGTCTATTTCTGCTTTAACGATAGATATCTTCTGGGATAATTCATTCAAAGTGTTTTTTTTCTCTAATTCCAGTTCATTACAATCTCTTAGCTTTTCTTCTATCCATAGAGATTCTTTTACTTCTAAGGAATTGATTTTATTATATAATGCCTGGATATTCATATCAGTTTTTGCGTTTCGGACTTCTGCGAGCAAAGATCCCTGCTTAACTGATTGTCCTGGCACTACATGTACTTTCAACACTTCCAATGGCTGGTCCATATTGATCTCTGTTTCCTTAGTCTCTGCGAATCCATAGAAAACTATTGGCGAATTATGGTAGTCTGAAACATACTTCCATAGCCCTAACATACCAATTAAAGCAATTATATAAACAATATTAAAATACTTCGAATATATGATTTTAGATTTCATCCTGCTCTTTTCTGAATCTTAGTTTTACTTCATTTACATTTTCAAGATCATACATAGAACTTGTAATAGCTGTGGAGTCGTGTTCCTGCTTTAACACAATATTATAGATCAGAGTTTGCTCTGGCTTCTCCGGTATATTGGTTAGTTCTGTAGCAGGTACGTCTTCTGATGGCGGTTTAGGAGGTTTTATCCTTTTATTGTTAATTTCTATCAAATCGAAACTGACACATATTTTTTTAAGATGCTCCTCAATCAATAATTGCAAATTGCTGTTATAATTCACGTCAAGCCGCAATTCACCCATCAGGTCCTTCTTTTTACCAAAGTACGAAAACTTCAGAAAGAAAGCTGATGTACAAAAGCCCACCGTACCAATAAAAGCTACCATAAAACCATATACTCCACAGGCTATTCCTGCGGCAAGCGAAGCAAAAACGAAAGTAATATTTCGCGGATCACGCAGGGTTGTCCTGAAGCGAATAATTGCCAGCGCCCCAAGCATACCAAGGCCGCGAGCTATGCTGTCTCCTATTGCCTGCATTACGGTGGCAGCTACTATGGCGAGCAGCACTATGGCTTGCATTAGATTTTTTGACAGTTGTGTCTTATCGGTAGTGAATTGATAGGTAAAAACAATCATACTTGACAGAACAAAAGCTAATACTACTGAGATAATAATTATTTCATAGCCCGAATTAGCTGAATTACTTTGGTCTAACAAAAGATCAAACATTTATATACCTTTTTTTCTTACTTAATTATTATTTTTTCTATCGTGTTGCCTGATTGAACGAAGTAGATCCCAGCTTCATAAGAAGATATATCAATGATTGCTTCGTTAATTAATATTGATTCAAAATAAACTTTACCGTGCGAGTTGAATATCCTGATTTTATATGACCCATTTTTCTGTGGCCTGATATGTATAACATCATCTGCAGGATTTGGGCTGACCCAAGTATCCGAAAATAAATTCTCTTCATCAGATAGATTGCTTGTTCCCTCGTTTTTCTCACCAAAAGTGGGTTCGTTGATAATGAAGTCGCCTGTCCCGTTAGGAATACGTGAATAGCTCATGTCTGGCTCCTGAGGCCCGAAGATGACTTCCTGTATCATCACTAAGTCGGGGGTGAACATCCTCAGTTCTTCGCCATTAGCAGATAGCTTGAAGTTAGCATGCAATCCTTCCTGCTCGCCGTCTTCGTCAGCCCAGACGATCAAGTAGCCATAACCCTGAATGATAGTGCCTTCGGGCAACTCGTATTTATCAGGTCTGTCGGGTTTGTCTGAAAGATAATAGCCGCTGATATCAACTGCTTCAGAAGAATTATTATAAAGCTCAATCCAATCGTCGTATTTTCCGTCCTGATCTGTAATATAAGTATCATTCTTTGCCATAAATTCATTAATGACAACAGGAGATGAGCTCAGTAGCTCTGAATTACAATTCTTTACAGTAAGCAAATTATTCGATTTTAGATATTGGGCATGAGTAAGTATTAATACACTGAGACATAGCAAAGAGCAAGTTTTAACCATTTTCAAAAACATTTTATAAACTCCCTATAATTAATTTTATCAAAGATAACAAAAATGTTAAGTTTTTGTTAAGCTATTCTTATTCAAAAATATTTTAAATAAGTAAGTATAACTCCTCAATAAGCACTCACATTAATGAAACAATGAGTAAAATCAATTATTTAGCTTATATTCTCTTTTAGTCAAAAAAACAAAAAAAAAAAATTTGCAAATCTTACTATTATATAGACACATGAAAGTCAAAAACGTATCGCATTTTTTTTACTTTTTTTTACATTATGTAGAATTTATACTTTAAGCATAATTTAATGGCAAAAATATATACTTAAGTATTGATCCACAGCTCTATCAAAATCATTAAAGAGAATTTTCAAAATATAGCCAATGATTATAATCGTATGTTGATAAAGAGAAATCACTTACTCTTGTTAGTTGATACTTATTCTTAGCTGCAATCACACCAGAAAAAATCATATTTTGCTAATTTTTTAACAATTATATCTGTACCATATTTTCTGGAGAAAGAATTTCTTGCAGTTTTTCTTTGGTCATTAATTTTTTCTCGAGTACCAGCTCTACGATACTTCTACCTGTTTCTAATGCTTCTTTTGCCACAATGCTGGAGTTTTCATATCCAAGAATAGGATTAAGAGCAGTAACCAGCCCAATACTGTTTTCTACCATTAATCTGCATACTTCCACGTTTGCAGTTATTCCATCAATACATTTATACTTTAGAGTTTCGATTCCATTTTTTAGCATCTGAATAGATTCAAAAATACTTTGTGCTATAACGGGTTCCATTACATTTAGTTGTAACTGACCTGCCTCAGCCGCCATTGTAACAGAAAGATCGTTACCAATAACTTTAAAAGCTATCTGGTTAACTACTTCTGGTATAACGGGGTTTACTTTGCCAGGCATAATAGAGGAGCCCGGTTGCATTTTGGGAAGATTGATCTCGTTAAACCCAGCTCTCGGTCCAGAGCTGAGCAATCTAAGATCATTACAGATCTTAGAGAGTTTTATGGCAAGTCGCTTGATTGCTGATGAATAAATAACGAAAGCTCCTGTGTCCTGTGTTGCTTCTACAAGATTGGAGGCAAGTGTAACTGGCAAGCCAGTGATCTCCCACAAATA
Source organism: uncultured Hyphomicrobiales bacterium (assembly GCA_964420565.1). Lineage (GTDB taxonomy): Bacteria > Bacteroidota > Ignavibacteria > Kapaibacteriales > UBA2268 > CAYQTZ01. The sequence continues at coordinate 6,255 of CAYQTZ010000085.1, read as the reverse complement.
ATAAATAGCTCTTTCCCGATATTTGGGATCTGCATTAATACCTGTTCCTATAGCTGTTCCGCCAAGATTCACTTCTAAGAACAGGCGGGCGTTTGCTTCTAATCTTTTTATCTCTTCTTCTAATGTAACGGCATAAGTTTCGAACTCCTGCCCTAATGTCATAGGGACTGCATCCTGAAGCTGAGTCCTGCCCATCTTTATAACCTTGGAAAACTCATCTGCTTTTTTTTGGAAAGAAATTATCAGTTCATGTAAAACTTTTATCAGCATTTTATTTTTGAAAATAAATGCAATTTTCAAGGCAGTGGGATAAACATCATTTGTTGATTGTGAAAGGTTGATGTGGTTGTTTGGGTGAATGAATTCATACTCGCCTTTTTCTTTGCCAATTATCTCTAAGGCACGGTTAGCTATCACTTCATTGGCGTTCATATTGGTAGAAGTGCCGGCTCCACCTTGTATCATATCAACAACGAAATGGGTATGCCATTTTCCGTCAATTATTTCCTGACATGCCTTAACTATAGCTTGCATTACGTTTGGTTCAAGTAATCCCAAGTCGTAATTAGCTTTCGCACATGCCATTTTAACCTGTGCGATAGCAACTATCAAAGCAGGAAAGTGATTGATAGAAATACCAGTTATATCAAAATTCTCTAAAGCTCTTAGAGTTTGCACTCCATAATAAAATTCATAAGGCACATCGCGTTCGCCTAGCATATCGTGTTCTTTTCGGGTTCTGCCTGAAATATATTGTGCCGCAGCGTCCACCACTTGATTTGTTGTTTGACGCATTCGTCTGGCTATTACTCGTGAAACCCTGGAAAGTATTTTTACCACAAGATGTGAGTTTTCTTCCATAAGCTTATGAAAACTATCTCTGGTAATAACGAGTACCTGGGAATCCTCTGATGCTCTGGCTGTTGTGGAATGCGGATAATCATCCATCAAAGCACCTTCGCTCAAAAAGTCCATTTCCCTGAAGGAGGTAATCAGCTTTTCGCTGCCCAAAGATGGCACTTTGTAAAGATCAATTTTTCCTGAATAAATAACAAATAGTTTTTGTCGTGGTGTGTTTTGGTTGAACAGCACATCGCCTTTTAGATAATTCTCTTTTTCAATATATTTGCCAAGCTCGATTAACTCTTTTGAATCCAGTTCTTTAAAAAGTTCAACATCTTTCAGGAATGATTGATGATCTTTCATTTTCATATTTATTCTCCTGTAACTGATAAAAATATCAAATTACATCATTTTTGAGAATAAAGCAAAGCCAGTAATATGAAAAGAAAAATAAATTATTTTCCAACAAAGGTTTTGGCTTCGTCTGTTAAACCTATGCGAACCAAATATTTTGCAAGCATATAGCTGAAGATATCCACTTCGGGGGCTAAGTCTATTGCCCTATGGTATGCAGCTATAGCTCTGTTCATAATATTCTTATCGGCATAATACTTAGCAACCGCAAGATTTCCCATCGGGCTTTCTTCCCCGCCAAATCCTTTGAATATCATTGAAACTGTATCGCGAACGTTTTTCTCTTCTTTCTTAGATAACCATTGCAAGCAGTATTCGTCGGACTTCCGTTCTCCTTTTTTATCTGTAACGTGCCAGTAATAATTCTCGCCTTTTATAATATTAACAGAAGAAAAGTCTATAGTGATAGCAGTATCAAGTACATTTTCCTTTAGAAGCTCTTTGTTGTGTCGATCTGTAAGATGGAAGGCATATACATGAACATGAGGATTGCTATACCAGCTAAATGGCACTTTTTTATCTATCAGATATGTATTACCTTGCAGGCGGGTAACTATGAACGAATCGTCGCCGCCCAAGAAAGCACTACCAACAGCATTGATTAATTCTGTCGTTCCATCATCACCGGTCATATTAGATATTTCGTCTTTGGTATTTACATTCTTTCGATGAGCACGATTTACAGCGCCTGTAGTGGACATATCATCCCGATAATCATCATCACCAAAAAAGTCATCGGTGTCTGACATTTCATCAACTATGTACTCAGCAAATTTTGAGGATATTCCTCCTTCGTTGCTTTTTAGCATTTTTTTCAGCTCAGAAACAGTATATTCAACTGTTTTTGATTTAGCTGATAGCTCAAGTGTTTGTCCATTTTTGTAAACCAAACAAACGTAGCTCCCTTTTTTTAGTCGGATCATATCCCATAAAGCAAATTCCTGTTGGTTTTGTATAGATTTCCATGATTTTTTATTAGCTTTGTAATCCACATCACCAGATTTAGCGAGTAATGAAAATTCATAATTAGCCGACTTTGTGTTGTATAATCCCGTAAGAAGCATTATTGAAGCCAAGATGAAAAAAGATAGTGGTTTCATAATATTTCACCTTTTGAATATATGATTATAAGCTCTGATTGTCAATGGTTTAGCTGATTCATTATAACCCTCGAAAACAAATATCGAAAGAGCTATTGCAAATATTGTCAAATTTAAATTAAGTTCAAAATTATATTCATGAAAAAGCAATACAGTCATAAATAATATAAAGATTGATTCCAATAAAAAAAGAGATACGCTGTGTATTTCATACCATTGTTTATAGTTTCTATTTATCCTTCCGAAAATCAGCATATTAATATAGCATAAAATAAAAGCAATAATTGCAGCTAACCAGCCCGGTATCGAACTATAATAATGTTCATTAATGATCATTGAAATAATATTTGCCTGAAGTACTACAGGATACATATCCGGGAAAGTCCTGCCTACATTTTGTTTGTTTAGGGGAGTGAAATAGCCGGTATCGATTTTATAAGGAGTTTTGTCGGGAGAAAACTCTCCGAGCAGTACTATTTTCCCCTGCAAAGGATTGTATGACTCAGGAGCTTTTAGAATATCTGAAGCATGTACCCAGTAAAATTTTTCCAGATTACCCCTGAAAAAAATCCTTTCCTTTTCATTGTCTCGTTCCAACAGAAATTCTGCTTTCTTAGCATCATATTTCCTAACAACAGAAATTGCGAAGGATTGTTCGGCACTACCTTTCAAATCTGCTGTTGGATAGAATTCCATGACGGAATAAAATTCTTTGCTGTCATAAATGAAAACGTTAAGAAAACCTCTGCCAGCTTTCAGATCATCTTCAGTAATATATATATCCAGCAATGAATTATTCTGCTCTCTGATATTGAAATAATAACCCAAAACTATTTCATCACTGTTCAATTTGTTCCTGAGCATTTCATTTAGATTCTCATTAACCTCATTTTTTTCAAATTCTTTAATTACGGCAATGACTTTTGGCTTAATATTTTCCAACTTGCCTAAAAGAAAAACTAAATCGCTTATTTTCAAGTTGTTAATATTGATCAAAACTAAATTCGTATCTGGTTTGATGCTATTTGCTTCCCGTAATTCATTGAAACCGATGTCCGTTACTTCAAAATCAGAAAACACCTTTTCAAAGGGATCGAAAAAGCTGAAACTAAAAATAACAGGGAATATGAGCATAGATACAAAGACAAGCACTGTACTGAGAAAGGCATCAATATTTATGATATTTTTCATTTCTGACTTTTGCGCAAGAGCATTTTTAGTTTATCGAAATATTTGATGGATAGGGGTTTGATAGAGTCTTTGTAACCTTCATAGCCCATGCCTGAGATTGTAATAGCAAAGAATGCTTCCCTGAGCATTAATTCTATTCTGAAAAAATGGAATATTCCAACAATTATCCAGAATATTATAAACAAAACACTGAATATAATGATAACGCTAACTGGTTCGTACCAATCAGGGAACCTACTTCTTACAAAAGAAAATAAATTCATTAAAAAATACACAATAAGAAATGTAATTAGAATATTCAACCATCTCGGAACAGATGTCAAATATATCTCTTCGCCAATCATAGATACAATATTGGCATGAATTACTACTCCGTACATATCTGGATAAGACTTACCAACGAATTGTTGATTCAAAGGAGTAAAAAAAATATCTTCTTTTACAATATCCCCAAGTTCAGAGCCAAGGAACCCCATCAGTACTAATTTACCGCGGATAAACCCAAGATCATCTTTTTTGCTGAACAGCTCAGCAGCATCTATAGTTCTATACTTATCAATATTTCTTTTGAAATTAATGATCTCCAGTTCGTTATTTCTAAGCATAAATTGTTCGGTCTTATGTGGATATAAAAAATCAGCCATTTTTACAGGGAAAGAAAGTTCCAAAGAATCGCGCACATATTCCTTTGGAGAAAAAGTCCTTACAGTTCTGAAATCTCCTTTATTAATTACGAAATTTGCAAAGCCAGTTTCTGCAAATTTGTTAAATTTTCGGTGTGATGTATGCAAAGTATCAAATCCCGACTTAGTAACGTCGATATCTCTTAAATCACTGACTAAAATTAGATTTTGCGTTAAAGACAAAGATTTCATTAAGGGTATATCTAATTGCTTGGACTTTTCATCTTTGAAAAAAGCATCAATACCGATAGCTAATGGTTCATATTTGTTGATTATTTCTATTTGTTTGGCTATTCCTTTCCGATTAAGATCGCCGATATTCACAAGTATAATATTGGTGTCAATCGGCACAGTATCGTTATCTCTGATCTTTGAAAAGACTATGTCGGTAACATAAAAATCTTCAATAGTGTTTTGTATTGGGTCTAAGAAATCAAGATTGAAAATAATAGGAAAAAAAATCAGTATCAAAAAGACAAAAATGGTGCTAATAATATTATCTATGCTAAAGACTTTCATAGCTTGCCTAACAACAAGAATTTCTATGTGTATTTTCATTTCTTAATTATTTCAAAATAGAAAAGAAATTTGAAAAATCAAAAGAATAAGTGAAAAGAAAGCAATCATGAGCATTAACAAAAAATAGAAAAATTAAAAATTATTAATCGAAATTTCTTGTGTATTAATAAAATTTCATTATTTTTGTATAAATGTTATTAACAATTTATAATGGTTGTATGCATTATGAATAAGATTTTAATTATATTCGTTCTTCTAACTGCTGCTCTTTGCACTACAGCAATGGCGGATGAAAAGAAAAAGACTTTTGAAGATTACATTATTGATAGATCAATAGATGAAAATGGCAATATGATCATTGGTATTGAAGTTCCTGGTAGGCCGCCTGAAGGGTACAAACCAAAGCCCATTCAGGATAACACACGATCATTTGATAAAAACAAGAACAAAGATGATAAGTTAATGACTATTTTTATTTTACCCTCAGTTCCTGCTTTTGATTGGTCTTATGGATGCTCTGCCACTTCCGGAGCTATGATGGCAGGATATTACGATAATCATAAGTACCCAAATATGTACACCGGACCAGCTAACAGCGGAGTAGTTCCAATGAATAATTCTACATGGGGTGACGGGGAATGCCCGCTTAGCGCTACAAGCGATGGTTTAGATGGGAGGACTATCTATGGGCACGTAGATGATTATTGGAGAAGCTACGGAAATAACCAGTCCGATCCTTACATAGGAAACTGGACTCAACATACCTGGGGGGACTGTACTGGTGATTATATGGGAACTAATCAATCTGCTTTCGAGAATCCTGATGGAGCTACTACATTTTATTTTTATGGAGATGGAAGGAGGTTGTATGATCATGATGCTTCTCCTTATAAAGATGGTTGCTATGGATTAAAGAGATTTTTTGAATCAAGGAATTACGAAATATCTTCAAATTATAACCAATTAATAGACGGGTACAATGGGAATACCCAAGGTTTTACTTTCAGTGATTTTTGTGATCAGATAGATCAGGGGTATCCTGTACTGATCCATATTGAAGGTCATACTATGCTTGGTTATGGATATAATACAGAAACGAATCAGATATATATAAAGAATACGTGGGATTATAACAGCCATACAATGACATGGGGAGGCACCTATTATGATATGCAGCACTATATGGTCTCAGTTTTCGAATTTGAATGCCCAATAGAAAGAGATATTCCAACAACTACTGTTGCTGTTGGCTCAAGTGAAGATTTTAGTGCCTCTACTAATGTCTATGCGGCTAATAGCAGTAAAACTCTGACAGTATCTGGTAATGGCTCAAGTGGTGGTGCTGTCAGTATCAAAGCATCTGAGAGTATTCATCTTTATCCTGGGTTTAAAGTCCAGAACGGTGGCTCGTTCAGTGCCAGAATTGTTACTGATCCTTGCTCAACAAGTATTAGCCCAAAGATGAGATACGAAGAGCAACCACAAGAAAACAAGATCATTTATTT
>CAYQTZ010000084.1:0-9485 GCA_964420565.1 uncultured Hyphomicrobiales bacterium | reverse complement strand
GGAAGGATATACCATAGGCAGCTTTTGTCTGCATGGTAGCGAGCCCTCGCTGATGAAAGCAGAAACTCTGGCTGAAATTGCTAAAGAAATGAAGAAATATTATAAAAAAAATGACTTCACACAATACAGAGCTGCTATACAAAGTAACGGAGTTAGATTTGACGAAGAATATTTGAATATCCTATCTGATAGCTTAGATAGTACAAAAGATATCAAACTTGGTTTTTCTATAGACCCACCCAAAATAGTACATGATCATTTACGCAATGGATCTTATGATACAGTTTATTCAAACTTTCTCAGAGCTATGCAGATGGGATTCCCCGTTTCCGTGCTTTCTGTTGTTTCCAAAATGACAATGAAGCATCTGACTGATTTCAGGGATTGGATGCAAAAACATTTGGAAATGAAAGAGAGCCAATCGAATCCATATAGAATAAAGATAAAATTTGCTACCGGCGATATTTCTTTGAATAATGACGAAATGCGACATTTTGCTTATTTCCTGAGCGAAAATAATTTGTATCCCATAGTGCAGATACTTTCCCCCGGCTATTGTATTCAAAACGGCAATAGTTGCAACTGGTTCGAATTTGATATTGACGGGAATTGCTATTCCTGCAATAAAGCATATTTTAATGAGGGAATATTTGCAAACTGGAAAAAAGAAAGTTTCGATTTTATCTTAGAAAAGAGAAAAATTCAGTATATTAATAACTTTGAAAATCCAGAATGTTTCGATTGTCCTTATCAGTTTATCTGCGAAAGCGGATGCCCGATAGACAGACACAAGCATGGAGCAATGGCAGGCAAAGCACACGAATGTACTTTGATAAAAATTGCTTACTCTGAAATAGAAAATAATGGTATGCATATAGCAGATTTTTTTAATAATAATATTTGAAAGGTTATCACCTATGTATTTCGCCGGAAGCTTAGCGATTGATCCGTCGCAAATGACGGTAATCAAAAAAGTACAGCCAAAAAGAATGTTTGCAAAATTTTTAGATGCAATTACTTTTGGGCAAAGCTCTGACAAATTAGAACTCGAAACTTTTACAGCCGTTTCCATACTTCAACAGATCAACATGGGGTTGCGTAGTATGGATATAAAAAATGTGGTGCGTCTGGCTATGGACGACAATGACTTTTATCTGGACGAACATGGCAAAGACGACGACATTGCAGACGCTATGTTCGAGTTCGAAGCTAAAGTAGATCCCATAGAATCTGAAACTTTCAATACTCTATATCTTGTGCTTGAGCATTTGGAAGGTTCGCTGAAATACATCATAGAGATAAGTATTTCAAAGAAACACAAAGTTGGAGAATACCCGATCCAGATAAAAACAAATGCTGTCATGTCAGAGCTTCAGCTTAAATCAGGAGAAACCCGCGAGGATATGCAAAACAGAATGAAGATTATTTTCGTTGATCAGAAAGCTTATGACAACTATCTTCATGCCAGAAAATTGGAATTCAATCAATTCCTCGATCGTTTGGATATGTCTGTTAGAAAATTTGTGAAAGTAGATGACACACACAAAGAAAGTAATGTAAAAATAATCCGTCCAAAAGAAAAAGTCAGTTCTCCAAAGGATATCAAAAGCAATCATAATTCCGATCCTGTCTTTTATGGCTACTATGGTTTTGGTAATTACTTCTTTTATTCATGGATGTGGTCTTCTATGCTTTTCAATAGCGGATTATATGTTAATAACTTCCATATGGTAGATAGCTATGGGCAAGATGTAATGAGCGTTGGCAACGAAGGTTTCAACGCTGCTGAAGGCAATACGTTCAACGAAGAAGCAGATTTTGAGGCACCTACTGAAGGCGATATTAGCTATGCTGATGGCGGAGAGTATTCCGATAGTATTGATACCACACAAATGGGTGGGGATGCCGGCGATACCGGCGAGAGCAGTTTTATGGATTCCTTCATGGGAGATTCAGATACATCGTCAAGTTGCAGTTCATGCTCGAGTTGCGGCGGATGCGGTGGATGCGATTAATATTCGTTTTTTTTAATTATTTAGAAAGGAAAAGTCATGGGTTTAATTATTTTTGGACTCGTTGTTTTATTAATTGGGATTTTTAGCGGAAAGCAGGAAAGCCCGATAGCAAAGTTTAAAGGTTTGATAACAATAGCAGGTATTGTTATTATCATTATCGGTTTGGCTACATCAGCTATAAGACTAATAAATCCCGGGCAAGTTGGAGTGCAGGTGTTATTTGGAAAAGTTAGCGATCAAGTGCTTTACGAAGGTCTTAATTTTGTAAATCCACTCGTCGAAGTGCAGGAAATGACCATTAAAACACAGAATTACACGATGAGCCGTACCGGGGCTGAAGGACAAACAATTGGCGACGACGCTATACGCGTTTTAAGCAAGGACGGACTTGAAGTAATTATTGATCTGACGGTGCTATACAAAGTAACACCAGCAGAAGCACCAAATATTTTCAAGAGAATCGGTCTTAATTACCAGGATGTGATCATTCGTCCGGTTACCAGAACGGGTATTCGCGAAAGCGCCTCGTATTATGATGCCATTGCCCTTTTCTCGGAAAAACGAGAGGAATTTGAAATAAAAATAATGGATCTTATTTCAAAGGAATTTCAGAAAAGAGGACTGAATCTGGAAAATCTTTTAGTCAGAAATATCAAACTCCCACAATCTGTAGAGCAAAGTATTGAACGTAAAATCACTGCTGTACAGGAATCTCAACGAATGAAATATGTTCTGGAAAAAGAAACCCAGGAAGCCGACCGTAAAAGAGTCGAAGCTCAGGGTAATGCCGACGCTCAAAGAATTATAGCTCAGGCACTTACAGATAAAGTACTTCAATTCGAGATGATAAAAGTACAGAAAGAATTAGTCAATTCACCAAATTCAAAGATCATTGTGCTTGGCGGCAAAGATGGCTCTGTGCCATTTATTCTGGGCAAATAAGCCCATGATGCTTTGCGATAGTAAGAATTTATTTTTACAATACCCCCAGATTTTTTTATTCTCCGTCCTGAATTTCGATTTAGGACGGAGATTTTTTTTAGGATGAGTATAACTCAAGAGAAAAGCTGATCGCTCCCAAGTTCCGATTCACCCCCACTTCTCATTCCCAAACTCCGATTTGGGAATGCACTTTTCACAATAAGATGATCCAAGTGCAACTTGGTAAGAGGGACCACATAGGACTTCCCCGCTTGCCCCGACAGGTCGGGATCTACGACAAGAGGGGGATTGTTATCTTTTATTAATATCTTGACTTGATTATCTTTAGCTTCAGTACTATGCATAAAAAACAGGCAATCTTTTCGATAGAAAAATATTGCCTGTCAACGAATGATATTCTGTAAAGTTTATTTGTATTTATCGAGTACTAATTTGATCCTTGCGTAGATCTCGTCAATTTTGCCGACACCTTCAATTATTTCTGCGATACCTTTTTTAGAATAATAATCGATCAGGGGTTTGGTTTGCTCTTCATAGACTTTTATTCTGTTTCTAACGGTTTCTTCCTTGTCGTCTTCTCTTTGGTAAAGGTCAAAATCCCCATCTTCGGGTGGCGGGTTGAAGAGAATATGGAATACCTGTCCTGTTTTTCTGTCGGTACGCCTGCCCGTTATACGTTTTACGAGTTCTTCGTTAGGTACTTTGAGCACAAGGGTGCAATCCAGCTTAAGTCCGAGCTCGCCGAGCAATACATCCAGAGCTTCTGCCTGAGGCACGGTGCGGGGGAAGCCGTCTAAGAGAAATCCTTTTTGAATTTCAGGTTTTTTTAATTCTTCTTTTATCATGTCTATTATTAGATCGTCGGGAACTAAGTTACCAGCATCCATGTAAGTTTGAGCTTTTTTACCGAGTTCGGTGCCTTCCTTGCGATTAGCTCTTAAAATATCGCCTGTGGAAAGCTGAGTTACGCCGTAATCTCTAACGATATACTGTGCCTGTGTACCTTTACCGGCACCTGGAGGGCCTAAGAATATAAGTCTCATTTACTGTTCCTTAAATAATTGTGAAAAACAAAATCATATATACTTTCAATTAAAAAACTTTTTGATAATAAATCAAGTCAAACTTCAATGATGTGTACAAAGTGTTTTTTTTATTTAACAATTCTCATGGAGCTATCAGACATTTTCGATTCATTTGAATTGCTGAAAAAATTATCTGCTTCGCTGAACTGGCTTGTTTCTGTGTAAAACAAAGTACCTGCATCTATAGCTTTTTCGCGGTTGCTGTCTGTCATTTCTTTTATTCCCGGCACTGCTTTAAGTAATGGCAGTAAGACAAAGCAAAATAGCCCCAAAGCGGCAAATCCAATAATTAATTTCATCCAGTTAGTTAACTTATTTGTATTCTTTTTCATGACATTTTAATCTTTCTTTATTGAAATCATCTGAATAAATACTTAATTTATATTTCTTCATTATTTTAATGGTTCTCATTAATTGATTCTTATCTGGGAAAACAATTTTTAATTGTTCCTCAGACAGAGAGTCTGCATTAAGCAATATACATCCATATTTTTGCTTATGATATTCCCAGCTTGGTCCACCTATTGAATATACTACAATCGATGAGATCGTGCAAATCATAAAAGAAAAGATCACGATAATTCGCACAGGAATAACTTGCAATTTTAATGATTTGCTTCTTATTAAGCTTATTATAATAAAGAATATTGCAATATAAATGGGTATCTTGTAGGCATTGTATCTAAGGCTTAAAGAATATGCTCCATCCATATTATGCCTGCCATAAGCTATTACTAACAATACCATTAAGCAATATATTATCATTGAAATAAATATTATGTTCTTACTAAAAAGCTTGTTTTTAATAATAAAATATAATATATATAGTAATAGCAATACTGTAAAAATACCCGAATAGTAAGCTATAGACAGATTGTAAACGGGGAAACCCATTAACTGAAAAATAAATTCCTGAAATTCATATAAGTTAAAATTAGCTGAAGTGCTTGCGATGTATTGCACATTAGCTATATAATAGAATAAGACCAACGATATCAGAACCAATGGAATAAGATATGATCTCGATTGTTTTTTAAATAATAACACCATAAAAATTGCAGGTACAGCAAAATATCCCATTGCCGAAGAGAACGCTCCCATAATAATGAATATCACGGAAAGAGAAAACATTATTATGCTATTTTTACTGTGTTCCCCAATGCTAATAGCACAATATAGCGAGGCATAAAAGAAAGTCAGTGGCATTATATAGCTTAAATTGAACCCAAAAAGAAAAATTGTGAATTGCACTAAATTGAAATGCAAGACAGGCAAAACGATCATCCAGTATGGTGGATCATGGAATTTAAAATCAAATAGCTTAGCCGCTATAAGCATCAGAAAGACATACCCTATCGTATGCATGATAACGGAGGCAAATAAATACCATTTTAAATTAAAATCAGAGATCAATCCAAGCCACAGAAATAATAAATTTGGTATAGGCATCAAATGTTGATTGTGTGGTCTGAATAATCTGTCGGCTGTTAGCTTATCGCTGTGGTACTTTTCAAACATATCTACAACACATAAATCATCCTGATGAGGAATATTTTCACCAAATAATGCTACAAATACCAATAATATAATTAGTGGTATTGCAAATATTAATTGTTTTTTTATCACTTTTTCAGCTCATTTCTATATTAATTCAGTAATATGAGGAAATACAATATAAAATGCAAGCCAGGCTATAAGCAATGTTAAAAACAGATTGAATGATTGGCCAAATATATATAGCAGAAATGGCTTGCCACCGCTGAAATGTTCGCTTAATTCCTTAAAATTCGTAGATAAACCTATACTAACAAATGCTAAGCAGAACATCCACCCGCGTAAATTTTTCGTAAAGCCGCGTAATAAACCATTATCAATCAATGTATAAGAAGCGTTGCTACCCAGAATTGATGCCGTTACTGACGCTATTACCGATGCAGCAGCAAAACCAATAACAAATTTCGGGAAGCGATACCATATTTCCATGGCATTTGGTTTAGTCCCGTCCGCTCTTTGTTCCATTTTCAATGCCCAATAAACAGCAACAAAAAAGGCAACAACTCCAATTAAAATATTTTGAATCATCTTGATAGTAGCTGATACATAAAGGGCTTTTTCTCCGAGGAAAGCGCCTGCGGCAGCTACGGCTCCTGTAGAATCAATTACGCCGCCCATCCATGCACCGCCAAGGATTTCCGTCATGCCTACGGCTTTGATGAACATCGGCATTAACACCATCATAATAGCTGTAAAGATAAGCGATAGCCCCACAGCAAGAGTCAGCTCTTCCTTTTTGGCTTTGCAGGCAGCAGCAGTAGCAATAGCAGCAGATACACCGCAAACGGACACGGCAGCACTCATAGTTATATTCAGCTTGTCGGATGCCACTTTCAGAATGCGTTTACCAAAGATGAATGATAATATAATAACTATTGGAGTAACTATCCATGCAACCATCAATCCCGGCAACCCAATTTGTATTATTTTGCCGAATAATATTTCTGCTCCTAACAGTACAAGCCCCGTTTTAATGTAATATTCTGTTTGTACGGCTGGCATTACCCATCTGGGGGTGCCTATAGTATTGCTGATAATAAGCCCTATCACAATAGCCCACAAGGCATAGCCCATACCGTACTCTTTCATTGTGGATTGCGATTCGATCAGGTATGCAATAAGTGCAAAAGCAAATACGAAAAAGAACCCTCCGAGAAATATGGAATAATCTATACCCATGAATTTTAGTCCAATGCCAAAGATAATTGCCAGAAAAATAGCAAGAATTATCACATCTTCTATATTGCTATAGCCGGATTTCAGTACTTTTTGCTTAGCGGCTGAAGTTTCTCTATGAGCAGCTCTCCAGTTTTCAATATCATTTTTTGCCTGATCATTTAAATTACAGTCTTTAAAATTTTCTGCGTTTGCCAAATTTTGTGATTTATTAGCGGCAGCCAGCAGCTTGCTTTCCTTTTCCTTTAGCTTATCGTATTTGATCCGGGCTTTTTCTGCTTTTTCGGAAGCGGCATGGTCGGATAGATAGAAGGCGTGCAGTGGATTATCAGACCAGCTATGCAGCTTGCCGGTAATATCTTGCAACAGCTCGCCGGCAGGCTCTTTGGTAGCTTTTATGCTTTCTTTCCTGTCGTTTTCCACAAACCATTCAATAGTTTTAAAGGGGGCTCTTTCAGCTTCATTTTTCATAATGGCATTGGCTTTTTTGAATGTATCTTCCATACCATCTGGTTTTAGATTCAGAAAAATCACCAATCCCAGAATTATCAGGAAAAAGCCAATCCAGATAGCCCACCAGTCTTCAGTTATTAAGAATTCGGATTTCTTTTTAATAGCCATAATATCCGCCTTTTTATAGTTCTAACAATTTATTCCCTGTGCATCCAATTAATTAAAAATTGGATTAGGTATTTCTTATTATTGTCTTCCTAATATGCTATTTTCCTAATATTTAAGTATAATTATCATTCCTGCGTGTTCCTACAACTGTCACGTCAAATATTAATTGTCAATCAATCAGAAATAATTGATCTATTAGTTTATTGTATTATAAGTAGTACAATCATTCTTGATCGTTTTTTATTAAGTTGACATTACACTAAGTCAGAAACATTAATTATCAATTAACTGAACCAGAAATATACAATCCCAATACTTACCCGTCAGATAAACTATATCTTCTTCTATATTATAAGCAATGCCGTTTGAGACTTCCTGCCGCGGGCTCCTTACAAAATCCCTAATATTGCTAATGTCAACCCATGCGCTAAGTATGCCGCTTTCAGGATTGATAATTGCTATTCTATCCTGCATCCAGATATTAGCCCATATTTCCCCTTTAATATTTTCCATTTCGTTCAGATAGCTTACAGGGTTGAAATTTTCATCAACAATTGAAAAATTCTTTTCGATATTAAATCCATCGGGATTGATCAAACGCAGAATGTTCGAGCCGTCGCTCATCAGAAATTTGTCAGAATAATTAGTAAGCCCCCAGCCCTGACCTTTATAATTCATTTCCGAGATTTTATTGAATGAATTAATATCATAGACAAAGCATTTGCCTGATGTCCATGTGATCATAAATATTTTATTTTCATGTATGCATATTCCCTCGCTGAAATATCTGGAGGGTATATCTATCTTTTTGATTATCTCGCCTGTTTTGGTATCAATTTTTCGTAGAGAGGATTCCCCTCGCTGCCCGGTACTTTCATAAAGATAGCCATCGTGCCAAGTCAGTCCCTGAGTGTAAGCATTTTCGTCATGTGGGATCTTATTGATTATTCTTACTTTGTAATGATGCACTTTCTTTTGATTATCCGGAGGGCTCTCCGGAGCAACCTTTCTTTCAGTAGTTTGGCTTTTATGATTCTTATCGTTATTGGAGCTGCACGCATAACCAATAAGTACAAAAAATATGAATATCAATAATTTTCCCTGCATACTGCTATTATCATTCGTTACTTTTACAAAATCATAAAATAAAAAATTCTTAGCGAAGTTAATAACAATTTATGAAAGAAAATAATATATGTTTTTGATCTACAACAAAAATGAGTGAATTATGATAAGGTTTGTAAAAAAGGAATTCCCGATGCTATTGATGATCTTGATCCCATTTATTACTATTACAGTATTATGGGATCAATTCCCTGACCGCATACCGATTCACTGGAGTATGGATAATAATGCAGATGGTTTTGCAGATAAATTCCCCGGCTTATTTATCATACCCGCCCTGAATATAGGTATTTATCTTCTTTTCCTCGGGATACCTAATATTGACAAAAGGAGGCAGGATTTTAATTTGTTCAATAAAACTTTTTACTGGCTTAGGTTTGGTGTTTCGTTGTTCATGCTTATTATCTGGTCATTCACTATAATTTCAATATTTGGAACAGAGATAAATATAGGATTGCTCATAATCATTCTAATAATTTTACTGTTTCTGGGTTTAGGCATTACATTCCTAAGAACTAAACAAAACCCTTACATTGGCATACGACTCCCCTGGACTTTAAAGAATAAAGATAATTGGGAAAAGACTCACAAGTTTGGTGGCAAAGTCTGGGTGATCGGTTCCATGATCATGCTGCTTATTTGTTGCTTAGTTGAGCTGCCCGTTTTGTTGTACATCTTCCTGGCGTGGGTGTTTATTATTATAATAGTACCAGTCATTTATTCTTACAGATTGAGCCGGCAAGATGATGAAATATAATACATTTGCATAAATATTGCCATATATAAGACATATTTGTGTTTCATAATATCATTTTTGTAAAAGTCATCGTACAGCAATTGAATTATAATTTCATTTTGTGAAAGAGATGCTATAAATGCTGAAAGACCATTGCAAAACCAAAGGAAATCGCTCTATGTCCCCCTTTTCCCGACAAGTCGGGATCTTCGATAAAAAAGGGGGATTTTA
>CAYQTZ010000083.1:6227-9497 GCA_964420565.1 uncultured Hyphomicrobiales bacterium | reverse complement strand
CCTTCCAAGTGAAGAAGAACTTGAGCAATTAATTAGAATTGAGAAAGAGAACTATTTGTCAAGAGATCATACAAAAAAATAATATTATTGTATCATTTAAAGAATTATATTACTAATTTTTAAGCGAGAAGAAAAATGAAAAACATAATCTTATACTCAGTCTTAATATTACTACTAACAAGCAATGCTATTGCCTTCTCCGGCAATGGCTCAGGAACTGAAGAAGACCCGTATCAAATATCCAACGTCCATCAGCTACAGGAGATGAATGACGACCTCTCTGCCCACTATATCCTAATGAATGATATTGATGCAAGCGAGACGAGGGAGTGGAATAATAAAAAGGGTTGGGAACCTATTGGCAGTTTTGTTCAAAGTTATGCAGGAATTAGTTTTACAGGGTCTCTGGATGGTCAAGATAATGCAATACATGATTTGTACATAAACAGACCTGATAGAATGTATGTTGGGCTGTTTGGATGTGTCTGTAATGGAGCTGTTATAAAGAATCTCTCAATAAAAAATGCTGACATTACAGCAGTGCATGATGCAGGAATTCTTGCAGGGAGAATATATGTTTTTGACAGGTTCTCTGAGATAAAGATAGAAGATTGCTCAGTTAGCGGGTACATTTCTTTTCAATATCTGGAGAGTCTTAATTTTGGCGGTTTCTGCGGTAGTATATTAGCTGAGTATGGCACTTCAAGAATCTATCATTGTTATAGTAATGCTGATGTCATCGGCGACAAAGCAGCCGGTGGCTTTTGTGGTATCAATGAGTCAATTAATGGGACATCAATTATTGAAGAGTGTTATAGTACTGGTATAGTTAATTGTAATGAATACTGGGGTTATTATATGGGAGGATTTTGTGGGATCAATAAATCATGGAGAGGTGAGTCACGAATAATTAATTGCTTTTCTACAGGTCATGTTGCTCAAAGAGGATTGTCCCAGGGTGTGTGTTTCGGTGGTTTTTGTGGATTGAATGTTACTTTTTCAATGGATGATCCGGGGCATTCAATAATCGAAAACTGCTATTCGCTTGGTAGAGTCAATGGATATATCGATTTAGGTGGCTTTTGCGGAAGAAATGGGGGTAAAGGAATAAACCGAATTTCTAACTCCTACTTTTGCTATCAAACAAGTTATTTAGATAGCAGCAAAGGCGGCGAAGGCATAACAATTGGTTCTATGATGATGCAATCCACTTTCGTTGATTGGGACTTCGATAATGTCTGGTGTATGGTGGAAGGGCAAACTTATCCCCAGCTCCAGCACTTCGTAGATTGTGATACTTTGGTTTCAGTTCCGGATATAGAAAATTATGATGAACTAAAAATTTATCCCAATCCAGCGAAGGATGTGGTAACTGTATCATCGAAATTTTTGATTGGAAAAGAAATACAGATTTACAATCTACTGGGCATTCTTGTCTGGCAGGACATAGCTACTGATTACAACTTTGATATTGATATATCATCTTTGGCAAGAAATGTATATATATTAAGGATCGAAGAGATAACATTAATGTTCGTCAAGAATTGATAATGATTCTTATTTTTTAAGAAACTACAATGTTTTCAATACTCTATTGTCTTTTATTGTGATCATTGTATTAATTTGAAAGGAGAGAACTGTGATCACAAAAGAAAAAGTTGTATCAACCATTAATGAGATGCAAGATCCCATATCTGTTGATGATATAATCGAAAGGATACTTTTACTTGAAAGGATTGAAAAGGGTATTGAGCAATCCGACAATCAACAGGTAATAAATGATGATGAACTGGACGAAAGAATAAACTCATGGCAGTTCTGAATTGGACAGAAAGATCAGTTAATGATCTAAGAAGAATTGGAGATTACATAGCAATTGATTCCCGAAAATACGCAGTGATTCAGGTCAAGAGGATCAGGGAAAAAGCTCAAATTCTTAAACAGCAGCCGAAATTGGGAAGAATTGTTCCTGAAAAAAATGATATAAATATAAGAGAAATAATTTTTGGTAATTATCGCATTATTTACAAAGTTGTAAATGAAAACAGAGTTGATGTTCTTACGGTATATCACTCTGCAAGAATTCTAAATCTTTAAATCAATATTCTTATTATTTCAAAGGATTGAAACAATGCAAAAGCTACTAGTCCTGATACCATTATTAATTGTATCCTTAACCATCTCCAGTTATTCCTTCTCCGGCAATGGCTCTGGCACACCAGAAGACCCATATCAAATAACCAATGTCCACCAACTACAAGAGATGAATGACGACCTCTCTGCCCACTATATCCTGATGAATGATATAGATGCAAGTGAAACGAGGGAGTGGAATGTAGGAGATCATGATGGTGATCCCGAAACCCCTGATAATGCTATGGGGTTTGAGCCGGTGGGAGAATGCTTTTATTCTACATCAAATGATCCAATGTACAAAGGTCCCTTCACAGGTGGTTTTGATGGAAGGGGTTACACAGTTTCATATTTATATATTGATCGTCCTAAAGAAAACTGTATTGGTCTTTTCGGCTGTATTTCTGATGGTGGCTACGTTTATGATACATCTATAGATGATGCAAAAGTGAGGGGGGAAATGTTTGTAGGTGTTTTTGTTGGTAGAGCTTTCGACGAATATAAGAATATTTCTATCGAGAATTGCAACAGCGGTGGTTCAGCTTCTGGATATGAAAATGTCGGTGGATTTTGTGGTTCTTGTGAAGGAGTCAATATTTATTCTTGCTCAAGTTCAGGTTCTGTCGGAAATAATATAGATTTTTTTGATGTATCTTCTGTAGGAGGTTTTTGTGGAAGATTGATGTCTGATAATAACAATAATAAAATCTCTTTGTGCCAATCACGCTGCACTGTTTTTGGTAGTGGTGTTTTAGGTGGCTTTTGTGGCTCTCTTATTCTTTTTAATGATTCTGATTGTTCAATAGATTTATGCATAAGCAAAGGGAATGTATTTGGCGATACAACATCTATTAATTATACTACACCAAGTAGTGTTGGAGGTTTTATTGGATTAATATCTTCATTTGCAGAATCAAAAAGTTCTTTAATCATCAAGAATTGTTATTCAGAAGGAAGCTCTTCAATTCGTAAATTTTGTGGTGGCTTTTGTGGACACATTGCAAATTTGAACTCAATTATTAACATTGAAAATTGCTATTCAATAGGAAGTGTATATGGAGAAAGTGCAAAAAGAGGTGGCTTCTGTGTAACCGATTATACAGCAAGTGAAAGAATCAAGATAATCTCCTGCTATTG
>CAYQTZ010000083.1:5480-6217 GCA_964420565.1 uncultured Hyphomicrobiales bacterium | reverse complement strand
AGCGACGGTGGCGAAGGCAAAACCACCGCAGAAATGATGATGCAATCCACTTTCGTTGATTGGGACTTCGATGATGTCTGGTGCATAGGCAATAGAGAAACCTACCCCCAACTCCAGCACTTCGTAGATTGTGATACTTTGGTTTCGGTAGCAGAAGAAAGATATAATACAGAAATAGAAATATATCCCAATCCTGTAAATGATATCATACAAATCTCTGCTAACGAATTTATTGACAGAATAAAAATTGTCAATCTGTTAGGCAATGTAGTGAAAGAAATTAACTCAAAGGGATTTACCAAAGAACTGAATATTTCTGTTCAAGATTTGCCCAAAGCGGTTTATATGCTCATCATAGAAAGCAAAAGTAAGATTCATTCAAAAAAAATTATTATTTATTAAAATTATTGCCTATTTTATATTGTTTTATATATAAATTAGTATGTATGAGCGATGCCAAAAATATTTGAATATTTGGGAATTTTGATTTTTTTCTACTCAAACGAGCATGAACCAATACACGTCCATGCTAAAAAAGGGGAATTCGAAAGTAAAGCTGAGATTTATATTCTGGAAGGAGAAATTGATGAAGTTAAATGGATAGATCCTAAAGAACTGGCGCAATATTTTACTACTGACCTAGCACCAGGGGTAGCTCGATATTTGAACATAGCTAAAAAATGAAAAAAGGAGCGCGGTGTTTAAAAAAACACAACGCTCCAAGTAAAGTCCAAAAA
>CAYQTZ010000083.1:0-5470 GCA_964420565.1 uncultured Hyphomicrobiales bacterium | reverse complement strand
CTTAAAGGCAATGACTTAAAGAATCTCAAGACTTTCCTTCAGCACTACTCAGATGATATTGTAGAGAAGTGGATTGATTATTTCGTTTATCATAAAGATGTTGATTTTACGAGGATAACTAAAAAACTAACATGAAAATAACAGTTGATTATAGCGATTATACCAAAGAATCACGGGATTTGAAGATATTAAAAGCAAAATACCTGTCTGATTTTGTCATTCGAATCTTTTTTAATGATTCAACGGAAATGCTTGTAGATTTCAAGCCATTTTTACAAAAATCTAACCATCCAGCCATTAGTAAGTATCTTAATGAAGACAAATTTGCCGATTACAAGATCATAGATGGGAACTTGAACTGGAATGATTACGATATGATCTTTCCGATATGGGATCTTTATCAAGGAAAAATTGAGTGATATGACAATAAGATTGAATTTATTACATTATTTATTATCAAACAAATGAGACAATGTAGATCAATAATTGTAAAGAAAGAAATTTTATTAATGAAAGAAAATATAAATATTGAACTTTTAAAAAATCTGAAAAAAGTCGTCTGGGATTATGATCTTAATGAAGATCAATTAAAAGAAATATATTTTAATAACTCTCCAAATTATTCAATATCAAAAGAGCAACTTGAAGTGAAGCTACTTAATGGTTTTTCCTGGCATCATTTACTCAAAGTAATGGGTGATAATGCTTTTGATTTATTAAAAGATGATATAATCAATAATATATTTCCTAAATCATATAGAAATGAACTTTTGAATGCAAAAAAAATATTATACGGATAAATTGTACCCATTGCAGGATGAAGTAATGGAATTAATGGGCAGTTTGGGTAATACATTCTATCTTACGGGCGGCACTGCTCTTAGCAGATTTTTTCTTCATCACAGATACTCTGATGATCTTGACTTTTTTGTTAATAGAGATTTGAATTATAAGCAGTATTCCGATGAAATTATTGAAGTTCTGAATGAAAGATATAAGATTGAATTTGAGATAAGAACAAATGATTTTGTTAGATTCAACATATTAGATCATGATATTATGCTCAAAATTGAACTGATAAATGACGTACCATATCATTATGGAGATTTTTTTCACGACAAATGCAGAATTGATAATGTTGAGAATATACTTTCGAATAAAATATCAGCCATATCACGCAATATGGCTAAAGATTTTGCTGATATTCTTTTTATTTCCCTGAATTATCACTTTAATTGGATTGATATTTTTGATGCCGCTAAGAAAAAAGATGCATGGGTTAATGAAATTGAAATTGCAAATATTATAGATAGATTCGAAGCAAAGCAAATATTGGGTTTGAATTGGATCATTTCAGAACAAGAGATAAATATTCATATTGAAAAGTTCCATATTATAGCAAAAGATATATTAAAAGGCATAGATAATACTTTGTATAAATAATAAAATAATAGAATAATGAAAATATCTGTTTACATAATACTCCTTTTAACAGCAACATTTTCCACCGCCCTCTCCTTCTCTGGAAACGGCTCCGGCACAAAAGAAGACCCATACCAAATAACCAACGTTCATCAGCTTCAGGAAATGAAAGATGACTTGGACGCACACTATATCCTGATGAATGATATAGATGCAAGTGAGACGAGGGAGTGGAATGTGGGAGATCATGATAAAGACCCCGAAACACCGGATAGTGCTATGGGGTTTGAGCCGGTGGGAACTTTCGAAGATGGCAATCCGCAAGCTGGTTTTACAGGAAGTTTGGATGGGCAAGATTATGTCATAACTGATTTATTTATTAACCGACCAACTGAAGATAATGTTGGGCTTATGGGTTGTTTATCAGATGGAGGTATACTAAAATATCTCAATTTAAATAACTCGGAAGTAACAGGCAAAGATTATGTCGGTATTATAGTTGGCAATTGTTACTCTTTTGCAAAAGATATGGAAGTTAATACTATGCATTGTAGCACATCTGGAAAAGTTTCTGGAAATTTCTATGTTGGTGGATTCTGTGGGGCAAACCGCGCTTCTTTATATGGCAAAGCTAGTTTATACGATTGTTCTGCATCTGGAAATGTTTCCGGAAATGTATATGTTGGAGGTTTCTGCGGATTAACTGCTGATAGCATCAATGAATGCTATTCCAATGTTGAAGTATCGGGTAAAGATTACATAGGTGGCTTTTGTGGACAAAATTATGCAAACTGGGGGTTGAAATCGAGTATTAACGACTGTTATGCTATAGGCAATGTTGTAGGAAATTTTTATGCTGGTGGATTCTGTGGATATAATACTGGATACATAATCAATTGTCATGCTTCTGGTTCTGTAACTGGTAATAATTATATTGGTGGTTTTTGTGGGTGGAATTATGCGCTTTCAATGTCTGAAGCATTGATAAAGAACTGTCATTCAAAAGGTTCTGCAACCGGGAAAGAGTATGTCGGTGGTTTTTGTGGATATTCTTATGCCGCAATATTAGGATACGAAGGTACTTCGGCGATTATAATCACTTGTTATTCCGAAGGTAATGCTGATGGCATTTCTTATGTTGGAGGTTTTTGCGGAAGCAACAAAGCTTACGGAAGCGTTTCAGATATTCACAATTGCCATTCTTTTGGTCATGCTTCGGGATCAGGTGATTTCATAGGTGGTTTCTGTGGAGAAAACAAGAATACAAACTGGCATATGGGATCAAATCTTTTCAGAGGTGGTAGAGCATCCATAAGTTATTGTCTTTCAACAGGAAACGCTATAGGATCAGACTACATAGGTGGTTTTTGTGGTCAATCAAACGGATTGAATATTAGCGGTAGTTGTGCAAAGGGAAATGCTTCTGGCAATGATTATGTTGGTGGATTCTGTGGAATGAATAACACCAAGGCCAGGATAGTAGATTCTTATGCTATGGGCAATTCATCAGGCAATACTTTTATCGGTGGGTTTTGTGGGCAAAATATAAACAGTAGCATGGAAATTAAGACATCAAGTATAGAGAGATGCTATAGCATTGGAGTATCACAAGGGGACTCATGCGTTGGTGGGTTTTGTGGTTTTGTGAAACTTTATGGTATAGCAGAAAGAATCATTGACTCATACTGGGATACACAAACCTCCGGCACAACTGAAAGCGACGGTGGCGAAGGCAAAACCACAGCCGAAATGATGATGCAATCCACCTTCGAAAACTGGGACTTCGATAATGTCTGGTGCATAGGCAATAGAGAGACCTACCCCCAACTCCAGCACTTCGTGGATTGCGATACGTTGGTTTCAGTAGAGAATATAGTAAATCATGATGAAATAAATATTTACCCCAATCCTGCAAATGATATCATACAAATCTCTGCTAACGAATTTATTGACAGAATAACAATTGTCAATCTGTTAGGTAATGTAGTGAAAGAAATTAAACCAAAGGGATTTGCCAAAGAACTGAATATTTCTGTTGAAGATTTGCCCGAAGGCGTTTATTTTGTACGAATAAATGATATAACAAAGAAAATAATTAAGTACTAAACAATAATATAAATTCTATAAAGTTCGTTAATATCATTAATATTGATATTCAATGCTATTATATTAGCTTTTAATACTAACTAATAAATATAGCCAGAAAGATTCAGGTAATTATAGAATATTTTTATATTTTACAGATGAAAGATTTAGAAAAATTAAAATATGAATAAATTATGTTTGTTAAAAGAATTAGCTTATTACTAATATCCTTATTCATAGCGGCTGGATGTTCTGATAACACAGAGGAATTAATTAAAAAAGGCATTGATCAATATAATTCTGAAAACTACTCCGAAGCGATCAGATATTTTAATGCTGCTCACCAAAAGGAAAAATTCAATGCTGAACCATATTACTGGCTTGGGTTAATTCAAATCAAGAAAGGCGTTTACAGTAAAGCTACAATATATTTAAGCGCAGCAATTGAGAAAAACGATCTTTATACCGATGCGTATGTAGCCAGAGGAATCGCCTATTATAAAACAGGATATTACAATAAAGCTTTGAAAGATTTTAACAGAGCAGTTTATCTTAAGCCGGTAGATCCCGATACTTACTTATGGAGAGGTAAAGTAAAACAAAAACTAAAGGATTTCTTGGGCGCTTGCAATGATTGGCAGGAAGCCAAAGAAAAAGGTAGCAACGAAGCTAAATCCCTCTATGATGAGTTTTGCAGATAACATATTACTTCTATCATTACAAGAATATTTCACTAAAACGTCTCTATATTGATATTAAATTTATTTTTTATTTATTGAATTTAATTGATGGTCAAAGATTATTATCAAATATTAGAACTTGAGCGTACTTGCTCTAGTAAAGATATCAAAGACGCGTACCATAGATTGCTCAAGAAATATCATCCTGATAAAAATCCCGGGCGAGCTGACATACAACAAAAATTTGAGGATGTTGTGGAAGCTTATAATGTACTCGGTAATTTAGATAACCGCTTGGATTACAGCCGATTACTTAATAAAAAAATTGTTGTCCCAAAATATATTGATTATGAAAAAGCCAACAAAAAACAATGACTTTCTATATGATTTTACACTAAGAACAAAGTGGTTCTTGACATTCTATACGATTTTTCTTATTTTAGGTTTGATTCCTTTATTCTTTCAGATAGACAATTCATTTAGCTTATGGGTTAACAGCAACCACTCAGAGCAAATGGATTATTTCTTCAAGTATATTACTTTTCTGGGCGATGGTATATTTTATGGAATAATTCTCATTCCACTGCTTTTCGTTATGGTTCGCTGGAGCATAATTGGCTTGCTATCCTATAGTTTAACTGGCATAGTCGCTCAGATATTAAAACATATTTTCGAGCTTCCACGCCCAAAGCATGTGTTCTCTTCTCTTGATTTGAATTTTGTAGAAGGAGTTGTATTATATTCAAATTTCAGCTTCCCATCCGGTCACACAACTTCAGCATTTTCTCTCTTTTTACTTTTAACATTCATTATTCCTGTTAGGTGGATTGGCGTTATCTTTTTTATACTTGCTTTATTAGTGGGATTCTCCCGTATCTATCTGATGCAGCATTTTTACAGCGATGTCTATGTTGGCTCTATCCTTGGTGTGTTATTTACTATCATTATACTATATATTTTTCATAAGATAAAACCTGACGACAACTCTCATTGGCTAAATAAGCCACTACATAAATTATTCAATAAATAGATTTTTTGTATTCAGATATCTTTAATGCAAACACCCTTTTTTGGGGCTGGGGAATTAAAAAATTACTAATTACGGTTTAAATCGGTTAAATTTTTTTATAAACACCCCTCGATCCCCTCTTACCAAGAGGGGAAGTAAGATAAAAGTCCCCTCTTTTAAGATGGAGTTAGGAGGTATATACTGATTATATCGGATATATTTTTTCACAAACACCCCTCGATCCCCTCTTACCAAGAGGGGAAGTAAGATGAAA
>CAYQTZ010000082.1:7445-9514 GCA_964420565.1 uncultured Hyphomicrobiales bacterium | reverse complement strand
CTATAGCATCCGTCGCAATAAAGATTGCAGGCGCTGGTTGGTTCAAGCCATGAAATAGAATTGTCAGATAAATTCCATGGCAAACGGTACATATTCTGTGGTGAAAAATCTTTGTTACTCATCGTATTTCCGATCAATATTTTTTTTTAGTCAATTCATAATGAACAAAAATATAAATAAATCGGCTAATGAGAAAAGTTCTTATGATTTAATTTTTTTTTTCTAATGTGGCTATGTTTGTATATATTATGAAAAATAATTAATAATTTCAGGAATAAGAGTTTTAGTTAATGAAAAATAATAGAATCTATATATATTCATTTTTGTTAATTTTTCTATATGCTGGCTTATCAGCGCAAGACGAATACAAAAAATATAACTTAGGCGATTCGGTAAATAGCGAGTATGACGAATTAGGTCCACTGATTAGCCAAGATGGTAGGGTATTGTATTTCATCAGATCTGGGCACCCGCATAATTTTGGTTCTGAGAAATTACAGGATATTTGGTATAGTGAGAGAATAGATGATAATAAGTGGTCTAAAGCAAATCCACTTGGCTATCCATTAAACAATGAATACCCCAATTTTATTTCTTCAATATGCACTGGAGGCAACTCATTGC
This sequence comes from uncultured Hyphomicrobiales bacterium, assembly GCA_964420565.1. GTDB lineage: Bacteria > Bacteroidota > Ignavibacteria > Kapaibacteriales > UBA2268 > CAYQTZ01. The sequence continues at coordinate 8,890 of CAYQTZ010000082.1, read as the reverse complement.
TGCTTGGAAATACTTATAATAAAGATGGATCAGTAGGGCAGGGTCTATCTATGACCTTTAAAACAAAAGATGGGTGGTCTTTTCCTGAAAATTTCGATATAAAAAATTATTATAACCAGAGCAAATACGCAAGCTTTAATATGTCAGCCAGCGGCAGAGTGCTTCTTATGGCTATTGATCGCTCAGACAGTTACGGTAGGGAGGACATTTATATAAGCTTCAAAATTACAGATACACATTGGACAGAACCGAAAAATATCGGTGATGTGATCAATTCCTCAGAGTCAGAATTCTCTCCATTTTTAGCTTCTGACGACAAAACTCTCTATTTTTCCAGTGTTGGACATGACGGCTGGGGAGCCGCCGATCTATTTCTGAGTCGCAGATTAGACAGCACCTGGCTTAACTGGTCCACTCCCAAGAATCTCGGTGCGTTAATCAATACTGACCAGGGCGAAGGATACCTTTCAATAGATGCCGCAGGGAAATGGGCTTATTTCGTCTCAATTGAGAATTCCATAGGCGGCAGCGATATATTTAAAATGCGATTACCTGACAGCTTAAAGCCAAATCCGGTAGTATTGCTTTCGGGTAATGTAATAGCCAAAGGAAGCGAGCTACCCGATAGTGTACGGGTTTTTTACGAAGAGTTACCATCTGGGTTCAAACATGGCTGCACCAGAATAGATCCGCTATCTGGGTTCTATAGTTTAGTGCTGCCAGCGGGTTATAATTATGGTATTTGGGCAGATGCTCCGGAGTTTGCTTCTCAGAATGAAAACATTGACACGCGGGGATTAGATGAATATACTGAAATCTATAGGGACTTAATAATTGTCCCAATAGAAAAAGGCAGTACATTAGTAATGAATAATCTATTCTTTGATTTTGACAAAGACAGAATAAGAGTAGAATCATATCCTGAATTAAATAGAATTGCTCAGTTTTTGGCAGATAATTCAGACCTTACATTAATGCTTTCAGGGCATACCGATAGCTTGGGCACGAAGGAATATAATCTGAAATTATCAGAAAGGCGAGCCCGAGCAGTTGTAGAATACCTTATAGAAAAAGGTATTGATCCGGACAGATTAGATTATCGGGGTTTTGGCGAAAGCTCACCGGTAATGGATAATAATACAGAAAAGAACAGACAAGCAAATCGCAGAGTTGAGTTTGAAATAAATATTAATAAAAAATAATTTTTTTTGTATATAATTTATTATAAATTGGATTAATGATTAAAATACGCAATAAAGTAACTACATTACTATTGCTATCTAATATATTTTTGTTGTTTAATATTACAAGTGCCAAAGAAAATCTGGGTAGAGGCATAAACAGTTTTTCAGCTGAAATCAGCCCGGTTTTAACAAAAGATGAATCAATAATGTTCTTTACCAGAAAAATGCATATTGGTAATTATGGTATTGATAAATACGAAG
>CAYQTZ010000082.1:5846-7435 GCA_964420565.1 uncultured Hyphomicrobiales bacterium | reverse complement strand
GAGTAATGGCGAATGGTCAGTAGCAGAGAATATTGGCTCCCCGCTGAATACTACTGGTCCAAATTCAGTTTTTGCGTGTTCTCCCAAAGGCGATACCGTTTATTTAACAAATAGTTATCTTGGTAATAGTAAGCACGATAGAAGTCCTTCGTTCTCGTTTCTCACAGATTCCGGTTGGTCTTTCCCACAGCAGATGAAGATTGAGAATTATTATAACCTTAATGATTATGCCAGTTTTTCAATGAGCCCGGACAATCAATGTCTACTCTTAGCTGTTCAACGTAATGATAGCTATGGTGGGTTGGATATCTATGTAAGTTTTCGTAAAAGTATAAATAGCTGGACTGAACCATTGAATATCGGACCAGATATAAACACACGGTTTAACGATACAAGCCCCTTTATTGGGCCTGATAATAAATCTTTTTATTTTTCAAGTTTGGGTCATAATTCCCATAATGATTATGACATATATATATCAAAAAAGATAGACGACAGCTGGCAAAAATGGACTATACCAAAGAATCTTGGCTCTAAGATCAATACAAGAAAAAACGAAGCAGCATTTTATTACACTAACGATACATCCTATACCTATTTCACATCAACAGATAAATCATTTGGCTCGTGGGATATTTTCCGTGTTCCGATGTCGCAGGATTTCAAGCCAGACTTCACTTTCCTAATGTCAGGATACTTACTAAATAAAAATTATACAATAGATTTCCTCGATTCTGTCTTTTATGAAATAGATACTGATATAGAAACTAAATCACAGATAGATTTTGATAAAAATCAGAAAATAGCCATTCCATTGGGTATTCGTTTTGGTATTCTTGACAAAGATGATGGCTTGATATATATGACTGAGGCTTTAGATGTTACTTCTTCTAATATTAAAGGTAATTCAAATCAAAATGGAGTGCTTTACAGGAAAGAACTTTTAGATAAAGTATTCATGCTTTACTTTGATTTTGCAAAATTTGAGCTTGATTCATCCTATCAAAAAGAACTGAATTACTTAATAAATCTTATGAATACTTTTTCAGATTTAAATCTGAAAATAGTAGGTCATGCTGATAATAATGGTACGGAAAATGGAAATAACTTAGTTTCCGAATATCGTGCCAATGCTGTAATGGATTATCTTTTAAGAGAAGGAATCCCCGAAGAAAGAATAGTTATCCAGTATTATGGCGATAAAAGACCATTTGCTCCTAATAATACAGAACGCCAAAGACAGATAAACAGAAGAGTTGAACTAAGCTTAATTAAATAAGATCTATGCTGAAGCCAAGGTAGCAGCGTCCACTCTTATAGCCCCGGATTCAAGCAAAACAGTGCCGCAGTGATTCATTGTAGAACCAGTTGTGATAACGTCATCAATCAATAAAAAAACAGAATTTGTTACGTCGTATTTGTCATTTATTGCAAATACAGAGGAGACATTCTTTTGCCTTTCTTTGGCATTAAGCATTGTTTGTGTTTTAGTATATCTGATCCTTTTAATTATTTTTTCATTTACAGGAATGTTCAGAACATCAGAAACAGCTTTAGCTATATCAGAGGATTGATTGAATCCCCTTTCT
>CAYQTZ010000082.1:0-5836 GCA_964420565.1 uncultured Hyphomicrobiales bacterium | reverse complement strand
GGGATAGGAATGATAGCATCATAATCTGCGGCTCCAAGCTTTTTTACTTTTCTGCCCAGCTCAATACCCAATTCATATCCAATTTTTCTAATACCTGAATATTTAAGCGAATGTATAAGATCCATATACTTGAAATTCTCTTTAAAGCTAAAAAGTGAATAAATGTTAGATAATGACACTTCATCTTTGGGAAAAGAAGTGAATAATCTGTTCCGCAATAGATCACTACTTGCAGCCACTGGCATTCTGTCAGCACATTTATTGCATAAGTATGTAAATCGGCGTTCGCTTTCTCCAATGTATTTATTACATATCTCACAATGGAGAGGAGCGAGTAACTCAAGAAATGGATCAATTATATGATGCATGATCCTCATTCGGATTATTTAGAGGTTTCGGATATTGCAAATCTTTCTAATGTTAAAGTGTTTACAGGGAAATATATAATATACAGCGAGAAAACTAATGTTAGCATATTCTCGCCTACTTTTATCCAGCCAACCATAGAGGATCTTTCAGTATAGCAACCGCAATCAATACTCAGACCTTTTGCCATTGCAAATAGAACGGCGAAGTTGAACATTAATAAAAGCGCCGATGCTATGATAGCATTAGCTCGAAGCCTAAAGCCAACTATCAGAAATATCCCACACAAAAACTCAATCCATGGCAAAGTTAAAGCTGCAATATTAAGCAAAGCATCAGGGAGGAATTGATAATTCTTAATATCCCCGGCAAAATCTGAAGGATCAGCGATTTTTCCGATAGCTGCATAAATGAATACGAATCCGACTAATACCCTTGCAATTAAGTTAAGCAAGGGATTCTCAAATATCTTTCTCATGATCTGTTTATTACTTTTTTTCATAAATATTTCTATTAATACTTTTATGACTGATTAATTAAATATATATTTGAAAAAATTTTTACGAACAAAAATTAGAATGAGACAATGCCATTTATAAGATCAATATCAGGCTTGAGAGCAACTTTAGGCGACAGTTTGTTGCCGGCAGTAATTGCTGATTATGCATCCGGCTTTGCATCCTATCTGCCAGATGGACCAATAGTTGTTGGGCGAGACGGCAGACCCTCAGGAAAATGGATCGAACAGATTATTTCCGGCACCTTGAATGCCTGCGGAAGGGAGGTTCGGCTTATTGGTATATCGCCTACGCCAACTGTACAAATGCAAGTCGAGCATTCAGATGCCGCCGGCGGTATTGCTATTACTGCATCCCACAACCCCAGCCAATGGAATGGGATGAAATTCCTAAATGCAGACGGTGTTTTTTTGGATAAAGATGAAAATGAAGCAATGTGGGAAATAGTTGATAATAAAGAGTTTCAATTTGAAGATTTACCCAATAAAAAACTTGTTTTTGATAATGAAGCTATATACAAGCATATAAATTTAATTATTGAAAATCCAATATTTTCTGATACAAACGTTCTTAGTAAAATATACAATGGCAGTTTCAAAGCTGTCGTTGATGCAGTTAACTCATCCGGTTCCGTTGCTGTACCCTCTCTACTTGCAAAATTGGGAACAGAATCAATTAATTTATTTTGCGACGGAACCGGTATTTTTCCCCATACCCCAGAGCCAATACCTGAGAATCTTAACGAGCTTGCCAAAACAGTTAAAAATAGTAATGCTATGATTGGTATTGCCGTTGATCCTGATGCTGATAGATTAGTGCTGATTGATGAAAATGGCGAAGCTATAGGCGAGGAGCTTACTATTGCACTTGCTGTAAAACAAGTGCTGGCTCACAAAGAATTATTTGACTTTAAGGGAAAGCCAGCGGTTGTTGTTAATCATTCGACTACAAGAATTGTGGAAGATATTGCCATGGAAGCTGATGCAGTAGTCTTTCGTTCACCTGTTGGCGAGATAAATGTGGTCAGGAAGATGAAAGAAACAGGAGCAATAATTGGTGGCGAAGGTAGTGGTGGGGTGATCTTGCCAACTTGCCATTACGGCAGGGATTCATTGGTTGGCATTGCTTTGGTGATGTCTTTGCTTGCCGAAGAGAATAAACCGCTGTCAGAAATAGTTGCGTCGCTGCCGCATTATGAGATGATAAAAACCAAAATACCTTTCTCTGGTGATCTGATACCAATAATTGAAAAAGTAAAACTTGATTTTAAGGATTATGATATTCTTGAAGAAGATGGCATAAAGCTTAGTTCTGGTAAAAAATGGGTGCAGCTTCGTGCCTCTAACACCGAGCCAATTATTAGAATAATTGCTGAGGCGCCAACAAAACAAGAAGCAAATGATTTGATTGCCTCAGTAAAAGAATATTTACTCTTTTCATCCGATGCCCTAAAAGACATCGGATGAATAGATTACTTAAGAGTAGAGTAGGTTTTTAAATTTTTTTTTATATTATCTCAAATTTTCTCAGGGCAGTTTCTATTCTCTGGAAACTAATGTCAATATTCTGATCGAGTCCCATAGAAAATCTAACGAGTGAATCTGAGAGCCCCATTTCGTCTTGCTCTTCTTTTGGAATTTCGGATGATGTGCTGGTGCCGGGCATGCTGAATAGTGTTTTGTAAAATCCTAAGCTGACAGCAAAATAGCCAATGAGCTTATCCTGCATTTCAATTATCAGATTTTGAGCTTTTCGCATATCTTTGGCATCAAAGGTGATCATTCCGCTATAGCCATAGCCGGGGTTCATCATTCTGTTCATCAATTTATGCTGTGGATGCGATTCGAAACCAGGATAAAAAACTTTTAGACCGAGTTCTTTTAGCTTAGTGGCAACGTACATAGCATTGTCGCTGTGCTGTTTCATCCTGATATGCAGAGTGTGCAAATTTTTCAGGATACTGGCAGCTCGAATACTGTCGAGTACCGGACCGAGCAGCATTGTAGCTCCGTCGTTTACGTTCATCAATCTTAGTATGAATTCTTTATCGCCGCATATTGCTCCACCTACGCAATCGCTCGAACCGTTGATATATTTCGTTAAACTATGCAACACTATATGAGCTCCATCTTTGTAAGGCGTAAGTACCATAGGGGTGAATGTATTATCAACAACAAGTGTGATGCCATGTTCGTCGCAAATCTTACGTAATTCGGGAATGTCTGCAACTTCGAGCAGAGGATTGCTAAGTGTTTCGCAATAGATTACTTTGGTTTTCTCATTGATCTTACTTTTTACCTGTTCCAAATCTGTAATATTCACGAAATGGGTATTGAGATTAAATTTTGGCAGGAAATTTTTCATTAAAGCATAAGTTCCGCCGTAGATAGTTCTGCTGGAAATTATCTCGTCGCCGGCACCGCATAGCTGCATCAAAGTGCAATTAATAGCGGCAATGCCAGATCCAGTAACGTGGCACGCTTCTGTGTCTTCCATCAATGCAAGTGCCCGCCCAAGGTGTTCGTTGGTGGGTGTGGTATGGCGGGCATAAAGGAAACAGCCCTCTACTTCGCCCTCGAAAAGAGCCGCCATTTTATCCATTTCTAAAAAAGTGAACGTGGAAGAATCAGTAACTGATGGATTCACTCCCCCAAATTCTCCAAATACAAGATAATCTTGTATTCTGTTAGCAGGATCATTATTCATTATTGCCTCCGGATTTGTTATTAGTTGTTTTTATATAGCCGTCATCTTCTATTCTATTTCTAAGTTTAATAGCTATAGCGGTTTGCCATTCCTGCATTCGCATATAGCTTTCGTTACTGATCTGGGGTAAAGAGCTTATCCATTTATTTCCAATATCGGATTTAAAAAAAACAATCAATTTTTGTAATTCTTCATCAGAGAATGCTCTGTCGTAAATTGGAGCTAACATTTTGAAATAGGATTCTGTGGTGAATTCGGATTTCAAATTTTCTAAATATCCATCGGGAAGATTTGGGGCGAGCTGTTTGAAATAATCGAAAAGATAGTCTATTGTTTCCTCAGCTTCAGTTTTAATATTTGTGATTTCAAATAGTTGATAGATATTATCTAATTTTTTAGCGGGGATATCAGATGTTTTATTATTTATACTATCTTGCTCTGCATAAGAAAACCCTGAGAATAATATAAAAGCTGCAATTAAAAAAAAGTATTTCATAATACTAACCACTCCATGATTCATTAATAATAATTTTATTTTTAAGAAATTAACAAAATTTCTGACTTTAACAAACGATAATAGCTATTAAATATTTAAAAATCTTATTATAGCTTACACTATTTATTGCAGAAAAATGCAGAAAGCATTCAGAGCTATGAGTTTTCATCTTTCTTTTCTGCATTTGTTACAGGCGTTTTTGGAACAAAGCGAATATCAATTTCTTCAATACTGTTTGGGACTATTTTATAAAGTAAGGATTGATATGGTAAAAATGAAAGATTAAGCTTGAAGACTTTTTTGCCTGTGTTTATTCTTATAATTTTACTAATAGTATCTTTACATAGCGATTGTCCGTATTTTATTGGATACTCAAGATCGTAAGCTTTGGGATGAGCAAAGAAAATATAAAAATCGGTTGAATCTTTCCTGCACCAAAAATCGCTAAATCCACCATCCACAAATGAAACGAGTGGCGGATTCTGGATTGTATGTGCTAATTTATCTGATACATTGGGCAAAGTTTCTAACCTTTCGAGCATATCATAATATGATCCTGATATTTCTTTTCCAGGTTGTTGTGGAGTTCTTTTTATGCAAACAGGCAGACCCTTTTCTGCGAGATTTAGAATTATTTTTAAAGCATCTATATCAAGATAATTTACATTAATGTAAAGTGAAGAAAAGGTAAGCTCGCCTATACGGAGAAGATTATCTTCGTATCTTGCCTTCTTTAAGAAATGCTGGTTTATCCATAGTGGATGGTAGCCCTCAAGTTCTTCAGGCATATTAACATACCGAAGCTCATATTGCCCCCATGACCAGCGCATCTGTCTCTCAGGAGGATAAAAGCCTGCAACCCAGCTATCTTCTATTGGCAAGTAAACAGCTACATCTGAGTAAGTAACTCCCTTTTTCATAACATCAGATATTTTTTGCATATAATTATTGAACTCTGGTATCTCTTCAGACAGACTGCCCTGCTCACCTACATGAACTGTTGCGTAGAATCGAATAGTATCTGTATCAGTAGGATTGAAGGGCATACCGTGCCAGAATATCTGGTTCACACCATTTGCGAAAAGCGCATCAGAGACGAGCTTCAGGTCTGCTGTTTGTTCTTCGTCCATGTGATCTCGCGGCCAACCGTAAAGGCAAGTAAAGGTTTCTGAGCTTACATTGACTTTTGACGACAAGGCGGCAGCAGAAGCGGCGATTTTGGAGAAATTTGGTTCGTAAAGCATAGCTTCAGTTTCGGGTACATCTATTACAGAGTATGCTGTTATCAAATCGCAGGGAGCGCCTGAGCATTGTGCTCGTGAAAATGCTCCGATTTTGTGGGCGTATTCAGTAAAAGGAACGTAGAACTGATTGATAACATAATCAGAAAGTAGTTTGAAATAATCATATCTGGGGCCCTCGTATCCATCCTGATATATGTTATTCATATATTCAGACAGGTCATATCCGAACTTTTCTTTGAATTTTTTACCGAAGCCGGGAGTCCATATCTTATGGGTTTCTACTTCCCACGAATCGCAAAAGATGCCTGATATGCTGCCCTCTAAAGCTGGCTTCAGGGCATCTCCCATTCTTTCAGCATACCTGTAAAAAGCTTTTTTGTCTAAGTGATTGATCACATATCCATTTTTGGGATACTCCCATGAAGCACTTATTATCTGTCGCCAATCATCATCGCCCCAGATTCTGGAGGCATCATTTTTAGAAACTTTGGTGTCGCCAAAAGGCC
>CAYQTZ010000081.1:3964-9589 GCA_964420565.1 uncultured Hyphomicrobiales bacterium | reverse complement strand
GCGGAAAAATGCATTGCTTTTTCTTCTAATGCTATTTGCTCTTCGAATAATGAATGCATGACAACGGCTCCTGCGCCGGCATCTTCCATTTTCTTGATGTTTACTACATCTTCGGTCATCGGAGATGCTGAGACTACGAGAGGCGAGCGTAACTCCATGCCGAGATATTTTGTTGTTATATCCATAATTTCTCCTGATTACAACTATTAATAATTATTTTTTTCATTTTGTTATTTGCTGTCTCCATTGCCGTTAGTTTTTCTTTCGGCAAGGTATTGATAGTATTTGAATCTCTCGTCTGCGTGCTTTTGTGCTTCTTGGTGATAGAACTTAGAAAGTTCAGGGTTCATCTTGTTAAGCATTTTAAATCTTGTTTCCATATTCATATATTGTGAAACGGAGATCTTCGGAGCTTTTGAGTCGAGTATTAATGGATTCTTACCTTCTTTTGACAGTTCAGGATTATATCTGTAAAGCAACCATTGGCCGGAGTCAACTGCAGCTTTCTGGTGTACTAAGGGCTGTTCCATATTGATACCGTGAGCAATACAGTGGCTGTAAGCAATTATGATAGACGGTCCGTCGTATGCTTCTGCTTCTATGAATGCTTTCAGTGTCTGATCATCTTTAGCGCCCATAGCAATACTTGCCACATAGACATTACCATAAGTCATAGCCATCAGACCAAGGTCTTTCTTGAATGTCGCCTTGCCGCCTGCCGAGAATTTGGCTATGGCGCTAAGTGGTGTAGCTTTGGATGTCTGTCCGCCTGTGTTTGAGTAAACTTCAGTATCGAGGATTAAAATATTTACATCTAATCCCTGAGCTATTACGTGGTCAAGTCCACCGTAACCAATCTCATAAGCCCAACCGTCGCCGCCAACTATCCAGACACTCTTCTTGACTAAGTAATCTGCCACTGTTTCTAAGCGTTTTGCGTCATCTGTGTTTAATTTCGAGATTTTTGCTTTTAGATTTTCTATTCTCTTACGCTGATTGTTGATACCCTCTTCGTCACTTTGGCTTGCGTTCAGTATTTCGCTTACGAGCTGATCGCCTATTTGGTCAGTCATTTTTGTGAGTAGCTGTTTGGCTATAGCATTTTGCTTGTTGATAGCAAGACGGAAACCAAAACCAAATTCGGCATTATCTTCGAAAAGTGAGTTAGACCATGCGGGACCTCTTCCGTTTTCGTCCACTGCCCATGGCGTAGTAGGTAAGTTACCTCCATAGATTGAAGAGCAACCTGTGGCGTTAGCTACAATAGCACGATCGCCAAAGAGCTGAGACATTAGCTTTACGTAAGGAGTTTCACCACAGCCGGCACAGGCACCAGAGAATTCAAATAGTGGCCTTTGCATTTGCTGCTGGCGTATCTGGGTAACTTTCAGACTGTTGCGATCTACTTCAGGTAAGCTCTGGAAGAATTCCCAGTTCTCAGCTTCCTGCTCGCGAAGAGGCGTCTGATGTTCCATATTAATTGATTTCAAACTTGTATTTGATTTGTTCTTGACCGGGCATACTTCTACGCAGACACCACAGCCGGTACAATCTTCGGGAGCTACCTGAATTGAGTATTTCCAGTCCTTTTCCTTGAATTCGCGGTCGCGGGCGTCGGCATACTTGAATGTAGCTGGTGCTTTTTCCAGATATTTTGGATCGTAAACTTTGATTCTCAGAGTGGCATGCGGACATACTATTGCACATTTTCCGCATTGGATACATATACTCTCATCCCAGACTGGTATCTCGAGTGCAATATTTCTTTTTTCATATTGTGTAGTAGCCATAGGCCATGTGCCGTCATTCGGGAATGCACTGACAGGTAGATCGTCGCCATTGCCGCGGATGATCTCACCGATAACGTCTTTGACGAATTTGGGTGAATCGTCGGGTACTGGCGGGCGAATATCAAATTCTGAAGTGGCTTTCTCGGGAACAGGTATTTCAAACAGATTTTCGAGCGTGTTATCTACGGCTCTCAAGTTCATGTTTACGACCTCTTCGCCTTTTCTGCCATAAGTTTTCTTGATAGAATCTTTAATTGCCTGAATAGCTTCATCTTTTGGTAGTACACCTGAGATAGCAAAGAAGCAGACCTGCATAACGGTATTGATACGTCTTCCCATACCGCTGCTTTCTGCTACCTGCTGGGCATCAATGGCATAAAGTTTCAATTTCTTTGTAATTATATCTTGCTGTACTGATTTTGGCAGGTTCTCCCAAACTTTTTCTTTTTCCCAAGGAACGTTTACTAAGAAAGTGCCTCCATCGCTTATATGTTTCAGCATTTCGTATTTTTCTAAGAATACTGTCTGGTGGCAGGCAATAAAGTTTGCTTTTTTGATCAAATAGGTAGAGCGAATCGGATTCGGACCAAAGCGAAGGTGCGACACAGTCAAGGCGCCAGCTTTCTTTGAGTCATATACGAAATAGCCTTGTGCATAGTTGCTTGTATTTTCGCCAATTATCTTAATAGAATTCTTGTTTGCACCGACAGTACCGTCAGAGCCAAGACCGTAGAACATAGCCCTAACTACTTCTTTTGGTTCTATGTCGAATTCATTGTCAACCTCTACACTGGTATTCGATACATCATCGACGATGCCTACTGTAAAGTGATTCTTTGGTTTGTCTTTGGCTAAATTGTCAAAAACACCTTTTACCATAGCTGGAGTAAATTCTTTGGAAGAAAGTCCAAACCTACCGCCAACTATTCTTGGGTTTTCGTCGAAATATCCCCATTCGTTGTCTTTTGCTTCTACGAAAGAATGAACGACATCCAAATATAATGGCTCTCCGGGAGCGCCGGGTTCTTTGGTGCGGTCTAAAACGCCGATTGTTTTCACAGTCTTCGGCAAAGCTTCTAATAATCGTTTGTTGTCAAACGGGCGAAATACTCTAACTTTCAGCACGCCTACTTTTTCGCCGTTTTTGTTCAGATAGTCCACAGTTTCCATAGCTGTATCACAGCCGGAAGCCATAAGTAATACTACTCTGTCTGCGTCGGGGGCGCCATAGTATTCATACATTTTATATTGTCTGCCGGTAAGCTTGGCAAAATCGTCCATAGCTTTTTCGATAATATCAGGGCATCTTTCATAGAATTTATTGGCAGTTTCCCTGTTCTGGAAAAATACGTCAGGGTTTTGAGCCGTGCCGCGAATTACCGGATGGTCTGGTGAAAGCGAGCGCTTGCGGTGTGCTGCTATGAGATCGTCTGAGATCATTTCTTTCATGACCGATTCAGGTAGCTGCTCAATTTTTTGCACTTCGTGTGATGTACGAAAACCGTCGAAAAACATTAAAAATGGTATTCTTGATTCTAAAGTAGCTTTCTGTGCTATCAAGCCAAAGTCCATTACTTCTTGTACGTTAGCAGCTGCAATCATAGCAAAGCCAGTACCGCGGGCTGCCATTACGTCGCTGTGGTCGCCAAATATTGATAATGCATGAGTGGCGAGTGAGCGAGCGGTGATATTAAAAAGTGTTGGTGTAAGTTCGCCAGCAATTTTATACATATTAGGTATTTTGAGCAGTAAACCCTGCGATGCTGTAAATGTTGTAGTCAAAGCTCCTGCCTGAAGCGATCCGTGAACGGCACCTGCTGCGCCGCCTTCGCTCTGCATTTCCTGTACTATTGGTACGTCTCCCCATATGTTCTTTAGTCCCTTTGATGACCATTCATCCGCCCATTCACCCATGTTGGATGATGGTGTAATAGGATAGATGGCGCATACTTCATTAACTCGGTAAGCTGTGTATGCAGCTGCCTCGTTCCCGTCAATTGTTACAAATTTCTGTTTGTTCATACTGTTTGACTCCTAATCGTTTTTGTGTGGAAACAAATGTATTTTATTTATTAATAATCTTTTAACCATATTCCATTTATGTAAATTAACAGAATAACAAATTTACGAAAGAATTATCAATTATTAATAAATATTCGCTAAAAACCATTGATTTTTTTTAGTTTATCATATTAGCATAAACTAAATTTTATATTAGTTCGTTTTGGTATTTGTAATGCTTTTATCAATTTTATTTCAGGTGATCTCAGTGCTGAAAAGAACTATTTTATTATTAGTTTTGGCTTTTACTATGCTGTTTGCATATAGCGGAGCCGAGTTATATTCAATGGAGGATGCTATGGAAAGATCTATTTATCAATTCAATGTTATTAATATCGAAGGCGAAGAAGTTTCATTGGAAGATTACAAAGGGAAAGTTGTGCTTATTGTGAATGTGGCGAGTAAATGTGGGTTCACTTCGCAGTATATCGGTTTGCAAAAGCTATATGAAAAATATAGTGAGCAGGGATTCGTTGTCCTTGGCTTCCCTTGTAATCAGTTTCGCAATCAAGAGCCGGGCACTAATGAAGAGATCAAGGAGTTTTGCTCCACCAATTATGGAGTTACATTCCCTATGTTCTCTAAAATTGACGTTAATGGCGAGAATGCTCATCCACTTTACAAATTCCTGAAATCAGAGAAAAGCGGACTGATAACTGACGAAATAAAATGGAACTTTACAAAATTTCTAATTGACAAAGATGGTAAGCCGGTGGAAAGATATGCCACCACTACCAAGCCATCTTCTATCGAAAAAGACATAGAAGATATACTTTGATAATTCTTTTTAGCATTCTCTCATTATCTGTCAGCTTCAAGTTTAGAGGACAGAGAATATATAAAAGTCTGAATTAGTGCGCTAATCTCGTTTGGTGCAGCAATCATATGCCTAACACCTGACTTGACAGCACTTGTTGGCATAGATGGTGCAGCTGATTCTGCAGGGTCTTGTATAATTAGCTTACCTTTTGCAGCAGCGATGTGAGCCGCCCCATCTGTGCCATCTCTACCCAGCCCCGTTAGCACAACCCCTATACAGTAACTGCCGAACATTTTTGCTGCGGATCGGAATAATGGATCTGCCGCTGGTTTAATGAAATTTTCTTTAGGCCCATCCCAAAGATGGGTGTTGTAATTCTTATCAATCACTAAGTGTATGTCGCCCGGGGCAAGATAAATAGTCCCGGCTTTTGATGGTTCTCCGTCTATTGCTACTTTAATATCCATTTTTGTTTCCTGCTGTATGCGATTCACGAAAGCATCAAACATCCATGCAGGTCCATGCTGAACTATATAGAAAGCGGCTTTTCGTGTGGCAGGAATTTTCTTGAATAATTCTATAAGAACGGGTGGACCTCCTGTGCTTGCCGCTATTACAACTCCAACAAATGGTGGAATGATCGTTACATTTTCTACAGAAACTTCATTCGTGAGCCCTGATGTTTGATTGCTTCGGGCTATCATAGTATCAATTATTTCAAGCAGTTGGGCGCTTTCCACAGGCTTAATGATGAACTCATCAGCTCCGCTTTCTATTGCTATCTGTCTGGAGCGGTCAGAAGATAGAGCCGTAAGCATCAAGATCAACGGTTGAAGTTTTAGATTATTCCTCACATATTTTATTAGATGCAGACCATCAGATTTAGGCATTAGCCAATCAGTAATAAGAATATCAATATCAAATTTATTGAGTATTTCTTCTGCCTCTCTACCGTCTGACGCAGAAAACACTTTGTATCCCTTGGACATCAGTACGTTCCTTAGGAATTTTATT
>CAYQTZ010000081.1:2363-3954 GCA_964420565.1 uncultured Hyphomicrobiales bacterium | reverse complement strand
AGCAATCAGTATTCTTTTCGCTTTTTTCATCTACATTTCATTTTTTCCACTAATAGAGAATATTCTAATTACATATACAGGGTTTCCCTCTCTGCCAAAAACAGTTTTTTGAATTGCATTATAACCGTTTATATTTAGCTTTATAGTATCATTACTTTCTAAAATAACTTGGCTATTATAAGAGCTTTCATCAATATCCCCAAATAATTCAGCATCAGTTTTCCCGAGTATATCTTTGCGGGACAGGTTTAACAGCTGTTCCATCTCAGAGTTTGAAAAAACATATTTCATCGAAAGAATATCCAAAGCTGCAACAGGCATAGGAGCGGCTTCGAGGAAAGAGTAGTACATGCGAATAGCTTCCTGATACTCGGTATTTTTCTGCATAAGCCACTGTTCGTTCAATTCCAGCTCTTTGAATCGTTCTATATGCTTTCTATTATCTTCCGTTAAACTTTGTAACGTTTTCAGCAGCCGTTTTTCATCATAGTTTTTTTTCTCTTCTTCCAATATGTGAGATACTATAACAAGACCGATTACGTTGCCCTTTTCACTAAAGACAGGGTTTACACTGTAAGCAACTTCCTTTTTGCCAACAACCATTTTATATTTACTTGGTTTTTTGGTTAGCATTACTTTGGTGTTTTGTTCTAATCTTTTTTTAATATCTTCCTGCTCATCAGTAACAAATATATCATGGAATAGCCGCCCCTCGAAAGTTGCCTTTTCTAACAGCCTGTTTTCAATTGGGAGAAAACCTTTGTAAGCATTGCTATTCATATATAGGATTTTATTGTCTAAATCTAAGATAGTAATTCCTTCAGAGATATGTTCATAAATATCTCTGGCATTTCTTCTAATATCTTTTATTTCTTTTTCATATCGTTTCTTGGTTTCCTTGATGATCTGGTTTGTGGGAATAATCCTGAAATATGATTTAAATAATTTATCATGCCTTACAATGACCCATATCAGCAAAAATATCTCGCCATCATCTTTCTCTCCGATTACGTTAATAGTTCTTTGCTCTCGGTTGCTATCCACAAATTTGCCTATGGTATATTCTAAGTCTTCGAGCTCTTCGTAATCTTCGATGCCTGCTTCAGATCTTGATTTCGAATTTCTTGTAGTTTTATATACAACGTGTATCAAGTTCCCGCCTCTATCAAGCATTTTCTTAGCTGGTTTGAACATAACTTCAGCAGAGCCGTAAGAATTAATAATTCTCATATCCTCACGGGTTTCGATTATAGATAGATCAAAAAACCGAAGTATATCACTTAGCTCTCTGTCCATAGATTCAACCTTTATGGACAGGTCGTCTCTGGCTTGCTTGAGTTGTGATCTGCTATTCTTTAGTTTTTCCTCTAACTGCTCTATTGTTTCAGATAGTCTTGCCATTAAAAAAATATTTTCATTCAGTAGTTATTATTCACTAATAATATCACACTAACAATATAGTTGATTCTCTTGACCTATCAAAATTTATACCATGTCTCAGATTTTTTCCAAAATCAGGAAATATTAAGTTCATGGAAAAATATGGAAACACCCCTCGATCCCTTCTTATTAAGCGGGGAAGTAAGATAAA
>CAYQTZ010000081.1:0-2263 GCA_964420565.1 uncultured Hyphomicrobiales bacterium | reverse complement strand
CCCTTCTTATTAAGCGGGGAAGTAAGATAAAAATATGGAAACACCCCTCGATCCCCTCTTACAAAGCGGGGAAGTAAGATAAAATAAGACCATTGCAAAAGTCCAAAAACTGATCTCTCCCCAGCCCTGCCTTAAAATTAAGGGAGGGGGCAAGCCGTTGATATGTAATCATATTCGGCGGCATATTCCTTTTTTATCTCGATCCCGACTTGTCGGGAAAAGGGGAATTATGGAGGATTTTCTTTGGTTTTCAATGGTCTCAATGTTGTAATACTATGGGGAATATTAGTCAAATAAAAAAACTCCAAATTATTGTCTTTAGAGTCATCAGGCAATAGGTAAAGTCATTTTTTTTCCTGCACTATCTTCAGCTTGCTCAGGCAGCTCGCCATTTTGTCTTATCAGTATTTATATTCGTGCTACCCTTACTGTATAATACAATTAAAGGGGATAAATATTAGTTTAAATATCTATCCCCTTTACTAAAATTAGGAATTCTGAATCAGTAATTCTTTATACTCTTTTCCAAATAAACAAACCGCCAACGCCTGCAAGCAAGCCGATGAAGACTATTACAGCCCACTCAGTAAGCGTAGGTATCCACCACTCATGGGCAGCAACTAAACGCGATAATCCATAATAAGTCCCGGCGGTGTTAACAGCATATGCCCTGACATAGTATTTGTATCCTGGCGAAAGGCCTGATATCTCGTGAGTAAATGTTACTGGACCGCTATCAGCGCTATGTGAACCCATATTTGATGTTGTTGTTGGATCAATTGTTGTTGACCAAATAAGTCCTTTATCATCAATTGGTTCGGGGCTGTTGCTTAATGTAATTGTGCCTCCTGATTCGAAACTCGTTTCTGTGATGTTGAATGGAGTTGTGGTTACGACTAAAACGTCATCATCAACGTCAGAATCAGTAGGGATGGCAATTTGATTTCCAGCTAAAGTTATATCTCCGGCTGTGGACAGTGCCCTTCCGTGAAGAGCCGCATTATCAGAAAAAATAATTTCGCCATTTGCTACGATATTGCCTCTGAACACTACACTTCCTGCTACGCTTACGGCTCCATTAATTGCCCAGTAAATGTTTTCTGCCTTCGCTCCACCATCAAGTATGATCTCGGTAGAAGCGTTTGGCGACAAAGCTCCGTCAATAATAACTATAAATCTATCAGTGGCGCTTCCGCTGAATGTAAGACTTCCACCAATTGTACTTGCGCCACCTGCTCTATAAATGCCTCGTGTAAGTATTTGGCCACTTCCCAGCCCAACACCAATCACTGCGTCGGGAGTTAATGCACTCATATTAGCAAAGACAGTACCCAAATCTGAACATGCCAGAGCAGTAGCACCATTACTTTGGTTCAAAGTGCCAGTATATGTTCCTGGAGGGAATCCGGTTATAGAACCGGTGTTGTAACCAATATCCCCTGCTATTGTTGTAAGCCCGGTATTGTTAATTGCCCCGGCACAGGTGAATATAGCATAAGTTGAAGCTGTACCAAAATTTGGCTCATCTGGGTTAGTATAAGAAAAAGCAAATGTACTGGTAACAAAGAATAAAAATAACACTAAAAGTGTTTTCTTCAAGTTGTTAAGGGTTATCATACGACCTCCTGAATTTTAATAATATTTATTTGTATAAATTGTAATTAACATAATAAATAACTACAGAAATCACTTTTTCCGTAATTAATTTACAAAGATAATATTTAATATACAACTTTTTGTTATATAATTTTTTACAAATGTTATATAATTTACAGATTTTATTGATAATGTAAGTTTGAAAAAGAATGGCAAGAGCAGTGTAAATATATGATAATTATACAACATAAGCGACATTGCCAAACTTTTTAAAAAAAACTCTAAATTATTGTCTTTAGAGTCATCAGGCAATAGTTAAAGTCATTTTTTTTAAATCTCTTGCACTATCTTCAGCTTTCTAAGGTAGCTCCTTAGTTGTCATTTCAATATTTTCGCTGTTACTGCTCAATAGCATAGTACGATTTAAGGGAAAAATATTATTGTAGTTATCTATCCCCTTTTCTAAAATTCGGAATATGGAATCTTTAATCCGTAATTCTTTATACTCTTTTCCAAATAAACATACCACCAACGCCCGCGAGCAAGCTAATGAAGATAATAACAGCCCATTCGGTGAGGGTGGGGATAGTAAGCTCTGTGAGGACAGGGTAGCCATCTAACATCATCCACTGTCCAGGGAAATTAAAGCAGGGGAAATTTGATTCAT
>CAYQTZ010000080.1:1335-9619 GCA_964420565.1 uncultured Hyphomicrobiales bacterium | reverse complement strand
AACACATTTTTCTCTTGACGAGGCAATTGACGTAATAAATGAGCTTAGTCCTAAAAAAGCATATTTGATACACATGGCTCACCAAATGAAGCACTCAGACTGCGAAAAAATATTACCAGATAATATACATCTGGCTTATGACGGATTAGAGCTTAATGCCAACAAATACTGATCAATCATAGATCAACCAGCTAAATCCAAAGGACATATAATTCATATCGTGATTCAAACCAGTGCCAAAAGAAAAATCTAATTGCAAATTATCTTCTAAAAGATATGTCATCCCAGTATCAATATTTGAAAAGTTCTCATCCATATCGGAGTATTCGCCATAAGTCTCTATAAATAAACCAAGATTTGAAGTTATCACAAACCCAATGGCAAGGGAATATGTCAGATTTCCGTTCCCATCTCCAAAATAATCGTAACCAATATTATAGCCAACACCTACATTCTCAGAAATTGAATGTGCTATTGCGAGCTTACTGATACTACCATATTTGTCGTTAGTAAAACCCTCAGAACCCGTTGGCAATACAACATGAGATAATAAGGCAATTTCTGTTGTTGCTGATTCAGACGACAGCAACTGCACTTTCAATCCTATCTCTATATCGCTGAAGCCGTAAGATGTGCAACTAAAGCCACTATATTTTAAACTATACGATTCAAATTGGTTCAGTACTCTTAATTCAATCCTATCGAATAATCCATAGCGAAATAAAGTAGTTGGCAGTAGAATATTTCTTTCATTAATGCTATTAATGGATACTTGCTCTAACAGAAAGCCGCTTTCAATCTGCAAACTATTGGCAGGGACTATTGATGCAGACTCTGTCTGGTCAGGTCTGTCAGTAACTAATTCTACTGCTTTCGCTTGAACTACAAAAAGGAATAAAATTGCTATTGCTATTTTCATATATTTCTAATCAATAAAAAAAATAAATATACTAAAAATATTTTATTCTAAGCCAATTTTGTGTTTAAAGATATAAGAATTTCCAATGAAATATGTTTATTTGAACTTTTTGCTTATATTTACGTATTATGCTGTATCGAAATTTTTACAAATATATTTAGGGTTAAGCTATGAATACTCGTTCAATAATTGCAGGTATCCTTATACTACTGGGTATATTATTATTAGTTGATAATATTTTTCAAATAAGTTTATTCGGCATTATCAGCGATTGGTGGCCTTTGATACTTATTATTATAGGTATTGTCTCGCTATCCAAACAAAGCGGATCAGTTTATTCTGGTATCATACTTATAATAATTGGTATTATCCTTCAGGCGTGGAAGCTTGATTTTATATATGGGAGCTTCTGGTCTATAATCTGGCCTTTAGCACTAATACTAATAGGCGTTTCAATTTTCACGCATTCCAGAGGTAGAAAAAACAATGAAATATCTGACGACGAAGTGGATCTAACAACCATATTTGGCGGATCAAATGAAGTAATTCATTCTGACAACTTTAAAGGAGGAAACGTAACAGCATTATTCGGAGGGGCTACAATAGATCTCCGAAAAGCCATGCTATCTCCCAATGGTGCTAAAATGGAAATGACAGCTACTTTTGGAGGTATCGAGCTAATAGTACCTGATAATATTCGCATACAGACTAAAGGAACTCCTATCCTTGGTGCATTAGACAACAAAGCAATCACAGTACATGATGAAAGCGAAGTAACACCATTGCTTAGAATAAACTATTTTGTTATGTTTGGCGGAATAGAAATCAAGAATTATAAATAAGTAATTTGAATGGAAGAATTATGAGCGAAGAAAAAAGTGAGAGCAAGAAAGTAATACTAAGCGGTATACAACCTACAGGCAATCTTCACATGGGCAATTATGCTGGTGCTATAATCAACTGGGTGGCTATGCAGGAAGAATATGACTGCTACTTCACTATAGTTGACCAGCACAGTATTACAATCAGGCAAAAAGCGGCAGACCTTCGAAAAAATACTTACGACATGGCTGCAATGCTACTTGCCTGTGGCATCTCACCTGAAAAAAGTGTACTTTTTGTGCAATCCCACGTTCCTGCTCATGTACAGCTTGCCTGGATTCTTTACTGTAATACGCAAATTGGCGAACTCAACAGAATGACTCAGTTTAAGGATAAATCCAAGAAGCATCCAGAGAATATAAATGCGGGACTATTTACCTATCCGGCATTACAGGCAGCAGACATTTTGCTTTATCAGGCAGATATGGTGCCTGTGGGCGAGGATCAGAAACAACACTTGGAGCTGACCAGGAATATCGCCGAAAGATTCAACAGCTTTTATTCCCCTACGTTCACTGTACCAGAACCATACATACCAAGGCTTGGAGCCAGAATAATGAGTTTGCAGGATCCAACAAAAAAAATGTCCAAATCTGACGATAATGAAAAAGCTACTTTATTTCTGACAGACCCCAATAATGTGATAAAAAATAAAATTAAGCGAGCCGTTACAGACTCCGGCAGCGAAATTAAATATGCAGCAGATAAGCCAGGTGTGTCGAATCTGATGTCTTTATACAGCATAGCAAAAAATATGAATTTTGCTGAAATAGAAAGCGAGTTCGCAGGAAAGGGCTATGGTGATTTTAAAGCACAAGTAGCAGAGCAGGTAGCTGAATACCTTGCTCCTATACGCGAAAGATTTGAAAAGATACGCAATGACAAAAAGCACTTAGAAGATGTGTTGAAAATCGGAGCTGAAGCGGCAAATAGAACCGCCAACAAAACGCTAAGAAAAGTTTATAAGAAAGTTGGATTCATACAGCTTTAATATAGATCATGTTAAAATCCACAATATCCGGAATAATAACATTACTGTTAGTTTGCTCTGCAATTAGCATACAGAAGCATTTACTAATGCTCTTTTTTGTTTAGAAATTACATTATTTCTATGTATTTTTCATAAAAATCAATATATTGAATTTTTGTGAAAATTTATTATTTTTTATATTATTGGGTTTCTAATGTCCCTTGAAGAAAAATCGAAAAAAGAGCTGATAGAAGCATATAGAGTTTTAGAGCAAAAATATATCGAAAAGACAAATAACTTTGAAGTCTTAAACAGTATAATATCTAATTCTGATTTTGACTTCTGGAAGCTGGACGATAAAGGTAATATTGTATTCAGTTCTGATGGGAACTCAAAAGTTTTTGGTTATTCTAAAGAAGAAGCGAAGAATTTGAATCTCGCAGATTTCTTTCCAGAATTTGAATTAGAAAGAGCAAAAAATATTTTTCATGAAGCTTTAAACGGAAAAAGTGAGACCGTATATGAATTTACAGGTAAGCATAAAGAAGGACATCTGATATCATTAGAAATGATTGTAGCTCCTTCGTATTCTCAAGGAAAAATTGTCGGAGTGCAGGCAATAGCAAGAGATATTAACATTAGAAAAAAAATTGAAAAAGCACGCGATGAGATAGAAAATAAATTAAAGAACATTATTGAGCATAGTACGAATGTTTTCTATACCCACGACCATCTTGGTGTAATAACATATATAAGCCCTCAGATAGAAAGTTTGCTGGGATATGCTCCTGAGGAATTAATGGGCAAATGGACTACTCTCCTTACTGATAACCCTATTAACAAAAAAGCACAGCTGATAACTCAAAAAGCAATAGATACAGGCAAACCTCAACCACCTTATGAATCAGAACTATTAACAAAAACCAACAATAAGATATTAGTAGAAGTGCGCGAAGCTCCATTAGTTAAAAATGGAAAAACAGTCGCTATGATCGGCTCGCTAAATGACATTACAAAAAGAAAAGAAATAGAGCAAAAACTAAAAGACAATGAACAATTCTATAAAAAAATATCTGAGATTTCAACTGATTACGCATATTCAACCAAAATTACTGATGACGGGAAGTTAGTAGCTGAATGGCACTTCGGATCAATTCTTAACCTGACAGGTTACACTAAAGAAGAAATTAATGATTATGGTGGTCTAATGGCTATAATACACCAGGACGATCTGGAGTTAGTAACAAACCATATAGAGCAACAAATTGCAGGTAAAATAATTACTTCAGAATATAGGGTCAATACTAAAGATGGTGCCATTAAATGGATACGAGATAAAGGCACTCCTATATTTGATAACAGAAGTAAACGAGTTATCAGGATTATTAGTATAGCCCAGAATATTACGAATGAAAAGCAAGCTGAAGTAAAGTTAAGGGAAAGCGAAGAGAAACTACAGGTTACTTTCAACTCAATCGGCGATGCCGTAATAACCACAGATACAAACGGTGTTATTACCAAAATGAATCCCACTGCAGAATATCTTACCGGCTGGGAATTTAAAGATGCTTTGAATATGCCACTGGATGATATTTTTAATATTATTAATGCTCAGACTGGTAAAAAAGCTTTTAATCCTGTAAGAAAAGTTATTGATACAGGTGAAATATGCGGACTAACTAACCATACTGTATTAATATCAAAAGATGGTGATAAAAGACAGATCGCAGATAGTGCTGCTCCTATACGTACAAAAGATGGTAAGATAATCGGCGTTGTATTAGTTTTCAGAGATGTTACCAAAGAGTATGAAAGACAAGTAGAGCTTACAAAAAGCCAGAAACAGCTTGCCAGAAGCCAAAAAATAGCAAACTTTGGTTCATGGGAATTTGATTTTAATGATAATACAGTATCTGCTTCTGATCAAGCATATAGAATTTATGGAGTAAACACCGACCAAACAATATCTATTGATACTATAAAGAAAGTTCCCTTGCCCAAATATCGGGTTATGATGGATAATGCACTTAAAGATCTGATGATTGGCAAAAAGCCTTACGATATGGAATTTGAAATACTTAGGCAGAACGACGGTGCTACACGATTGATTCATTCTATTGCTGAGTATGATAAAGAGAACAATAAAGTCTTTGGGATAATCCACGATATTACCGAGCAAAGAGAAATGGAGCAAGCTTTTAGGAAAAGCGAAGAAGACTTCCGTATGTTAGCCGAAAATGCGAGGGATTTCATTGTCGTGCATGACTTAAAGGGCAGAATACTATATGCTAACCCTATGGCTTATCAATTTACTGGTTACTCCAAGGAAGAATTCCAAAAGATGTCCGTTATGGATTTTGTCCCTCCTGAAGAGTTTAGCCAGATGTTTAAAAGGTTTGATAAAAGAATCGAAGGAGAAAACGACCAATTCCTTTATGAAGTTACCGCAATCAAGAAAAATAGGCAAAGGGTTAATATCGAGATAAGCTCCTCGCAAATCTTAAAAGATGGCTATACAAAATCCATACTTCTTGTTATTCGTGAAATTTCTGAACGAATAAAATTCTTAAATCAGCTAAAACAAAAAGATAAGGCAATAGAAGCTTCCATTGACGGCATTGCAATACTTGATGAAAATGAAGAATACATTTACCTGAATAAATCTCATGCAAAAATATATGGATACTCCTCTCCGGAAGAGTTGTTAGGTAAAAAATGGGAAATCCTATATGATAAAGATGAATTACTAAGATTTAAGAATATAATAATGCCTAAGTTAGCAGATAGTGGTAATTGGCAAGGTGAATCTGTTGGTTATAGAAAAGACGGATCAAAATTTTATCAGGAGCTGTCTCTTACCAAATTAGAAAGTGGTGGAATAATATGCCTTGTTCGCGATATTTCTGAACGTAAATTATATGAAAAAGTAATTCGTGACAGTGAAAATAAATTTAAAGAACTGGTCGAAAATATTAATGATCTGGTATGGGAAGTGGACGAAAATGACTGCTATACTTTCATTAACGAAAGGTCCCGAGAGTATTTGGGGCTTGAGCCAAAAGATGTAATTGGCAATAAATGCTCTAATTTCTTAAAGGAATCTGAAAAAAAGCGGTATTATGAATATCATTCTAAATCTTTCAATGACGCAGCACCTTATACTCATTCTGTATTTACATATATAAAAGCAGACGGGACTGAATCTATCTGGGAATCAAGCGGAAAGCCGATATACGATAGTGAAGGAACTTTCATCGGCTTCAGGGGTATTAGCCGTGATATTACAGAACGAAAACAAACTGAGGATGCGCTAAAAGAAAGCGAAGAGAAAAATAAAGCTCTTTCGGAAACTAGCTTCGAGGGATTAATCATATCCGAAAATGGTTATAATCTGGAATGCAACGAGGCGGCTCTTCTTCTTTTCGGATATACATATCAGGAGTTTATCGGTATTCATACCATTGAATTAATTGCTGAAGAATATAAAGAATCAGTAAAACACAAGATAATGACTAACTATGAAGATCCCTTTGAAGCTTTGGCTCAAAAGAAAGACGGCACTACATTCTGGGCTGAATTCCACGGCAGGCATTACACTTATAAAGGCCGCCGGGTAAAAGTTACTGCAATAAGAGATGTAACGGAAAGAAAACAACATGATATAGATATTATTAATGCCAAGCAAAAAGCCGAAGAAAGCGATATTCTTAAATCTGCCTTTCTTGCTAACATGAGCCATGAAATCCGCTCGCCCATGAATTCCATCATAGGCTTTGCAAAATTGCTCGAAGATGAAGATATTACTGTTGACGAAAGAATCGAATATTGTGCTTATATTAACAGTAAATCCAGACAACTGCTTTCCCTGATCAATGATATTATTGATATATCAATGATTGAGTCAGGTATTATTGACTTAAATACTAAAGATTTTAATCTGAATGATTTACTAAGAGAGGTCAAGTCTGACTTTTCAATTCAGGCAGTAGAAAAAAATCTCTCAATAGATATATCTACAAATCTTAGTGATGATAAAGCTATTTTTACATTTGATCCTTTACGAGTAAAGCAAATACTAAATAATTTGGTTTCTAATGCCATAAAATTCACAATGGAAGGCAGCGTGCAGTTAGGTTACGAAACTCAAAATGATAATATTAGATTATTTGTTAGCGATACAGGTATTGGTATTGCCCCTGAAAAGCAAGAAATTATTTTTGAACGTTTCAGACAGATTGATAGTTCATATACCAAACAATTTGACGGAACAGGTCTCGGTCTCACTATTGTTAATGAACTTGTAAAGCTTTTCGGAGGGAGCATCCAACTTGAATCAAAACCAGGCAAAGGTAGTACTTTTTATATTGATTTACCTTTTATAGTCAATAAACCTATTATATCTTCAGATTCTGGAAATTATACAAAGAAAAATAGTAATCTTGATTTTACCGACAAGCTCTTTCTTGTTGTTGAAGATGAATTTACGAATTACAAGCTATTAGAAAAAACACTCTTTAAAAGAAAAGCAAAAATCCTTTGGGCTAAGAATGGTATGGAAGCTTTAGATATGTTTATCAAGCACCAAGCCGATATCCATCTGATCATCATGGATTTAAAAATGCCCGTAATGGATGGTTACGAAGCTACCAAAGAGATCAAAAAGATAAATATGAAAATTCCAATAATAGCTTTAACTGCTTACGCAATGGCTGAAGACGAGAAGAAAGCATTAGATGCAGGGTGTGATGCATATCTTACCAAGCCAGTTTCAATTGATATTTTATATAAAGTATTAATAAATAGAATGTAATATGAGGTCTGTAGTTCAAAAAGTATCGAAAGCTAATGTCAAGATTGAAGGCAAAATAGTTGGCGAAATTGGAATTGGATTAACTGTATTTGTTGCTGTTTCGAAGCAAGATGACTATAAAATAATGGAATGGATGTGTAATAAAATTGCTAATCTTCGGGTCTTTTTGGATGAAGAAAACAAAATGAATAAATCAGTGATTGATATAAATGGCTCCTTACTCCTTATATCTAATTTTACTTTATATGGTGATGTCCGTAAGGGGTTTCGCCCCAATTTCATGAAATCCGCAAAGCCAGATTTTTCTGAACCAATGTACGATAAAATGATTGAACACTTTAGAAATAATTTCCCTGTTATTGTAGAATCTGGTAAATTTGGTGCCATGATGGATGTAGAATTAGTAAATGACGGTCCGGTTACAATAATAATCGAAAAAGAAAATGAAAACAAATAATGACATATCTTTGGCTTTAAATTTCGCTGGTACTATCACTGGCACTAAAGGATTTGATGGCAGAATGATTTTAAAAGGCACACCAAAGCATATACTCTCTGTGCGTCAGGGGGCAGAATGCTTTATCGGTTTTTCAGAGAAATTTGCTTCTATCTATATAATTAATTCATGGAAAAGTGCAAGAAAAGAGCATATCTTTTCGGTCAATAGCATAATCGCTAAAGAAGAGGCAATCAAGCTAAAAGA
>CAYQTZ010000080.1:0-1325 GCA_964420565.1 uncultured Hyphomicrobiales bacterium | reverse complement strand
AAACAATAAAATGAATGGAAAAAATTTAGTAGCTGAGTCCAGAGATCTAAAAGGCAAAAATAATAATAACAGGCTCCGTGCTGACGGGTATATCCCCGCTGTTGTCTATTCTCATGGAGAATCAGAGGCAATCAAGATAAAAGAACAGGCAGTTGTCGTTCGCCAGAAAGATATAATTATGCAAGAAGATGAATCATATTCTATTGGTACATTATTGGATTGTTTTGTTTATGATATTATTACTGGCGAGAAGATTGGTAAAATGAAAGATGTTTATTTACTTCCCGGTAATGATGTATGGATAGTAGATACTCCATGCGGCGAACTTCCAATACCATTTATAGAAGATGTAGTAAAAAATATTGATTTAGAAAAAGCACGCATTGAAATCGTTATGATTGACGGCTTGAAAGAATTGATTTCCAGGGATAAAGATGATTGAAAAACTAATTAGAATAGATATAATTACAGCTTTTCCCGATATGTTCAGCTCGGTACTTAATACTAGCATTATGAAAATTGCTCAGGAAAAAGGTATTGTTGAAATATATCGCCACAATCTTCATGATTATGCAGAAGATAAATTTAGACATATTGACGACGAACCATTCGGCGGTGGAGCCGGGATGATAATACAGTGCCTTCCTGTATTCAAATGTATTGAGACTCTAAAATCTGAAAGGAATTATGACGAAATAATCTTTACTTCAGCTGATGGAACGCCCCTAAAGCAAAATGTTTCTAACGAATTATCTATGATGAAAAATCTTATTATACTTACCGGACATTACAAAGGTATTGACCAGCGGATAAGGGATACATTGATAACCCGCGAAATATCAATAGGAGATTATGTACTAAGCGGAGGTGAGTTGCCTGCTATGGTGCTGGTTGACTCCATTGTGCGTCTATTGCCTGGTGTGCTTGGAGACGCGGAATCATCTCTCGAAGACTCATTTCAGGATGGTTTGCTCGAACCTCCCTATTACACTCGTCCTGCGGATTTCAGAGGAATGAAAGTTCCTGATATACTTCTGGGCGGCAACCACAAAGAGATACTGGAATGGCGACGTGAGCAATCGTGGCAAAAAACTAAGAACCGCAGGCCTGATCTTTTAGAAGAATAAACCAAATTATACTGAAAAAGTTATAGTATATAGTCATAAACCAAACATGGATTGAGTGTGCAGAAATGAATTCTTGACACTCTTTTTTTAGGTATTTGATTTACTAAATGCTTCCATCTCTTACTGTTACTTTATTATATACCTATTCCCTATACCATACACACAAAAAAGGCGGTGGAAGAAACTTTCACCGCCTTT
>CAYQTZ010000079.1:0-9897 GCA_964420565.1 uncultured Hyphomicrobiales bacterium | reverse complement strand
TATAAGCGACAGAAATAATTCCCTGTATGCTATTTGTGCACTGGGCAAGGAAATACACTGGCGATATGCTGTCTTAAAAATTTCTTCAGCCTTGCCACCCCCAAGTTCGGTATTTGCTTGTTGAGGATCCGATAAGAGTGCTATCAGATTTGCCGGTCCGGAAGCTGGAACATCAGCCAGCACATCCAACCAAACATTGTTAACACCATCAGGAAGCTCATCCGGTTTGGCATTTCGCTCTGCGGCAGTGCGCAAGTCAAAATCGTTCTTAAGATTGAGTTTCGCGAGCAAAAGCATATCACTTGCACTAATGTCGCAGAGTTGGTTTGAACGATATACCAATCCCCTGGCAACAGTGGCTCCATCTGCAGTTTGGTAACCACCCATGTCTCGCAGATTGGGGATGGAAACTATACCCAGACTTTGTCCTGGTTCTATTTCTTGCTCTACTTTTTGTTCTACTTCAGGGTCGCTCTTTTCAGAACAAGAAATAAAGATAATACTTGATAGTGCAATTAGTAAAACAAGTATGGTATTTGTGTGTAATTTTTTAGTTCCATTCATCATTTTGTATCCCTTATATTGTTAATAGTTATTTATATTTTTCAATTATGATCTTAATTGCTATATGGCACAATGATTTTGAATTTCCCCGTTTTGGGATTCAAGGCAATTGATTCAACTAGCTCTACTTTTGCAGTAACAAATTTTTCAATGTTTGCATTCACAAGAATTTCATTTAGTTTTTTTTCTGCAAACTGTTTCGTGTCGCTATAACCTACATTGACAGAAATACGGAGTAGCAAAGTATTGGGAGAGGTTTGCTCAAACTGGAATTGTCGTAATCCAGGAGCAAAAAACTCTACCATTTCAGATGCATGAATTGGATGTTTAATACCTTGTGGATTCACAAATGTGAGCGTATCTTCAGTTCTTCCCCTGAATCTCTTCAGGGAAATGAATGGCTCATCGGTTGTATTGATCGCCATGGTATCCGATAAACGATATCTAATTAATGGTTGCAATGTCCTGTAAAGAGGCGTTACTAACAAGGACCCTTGAGTACCTTCAGGAACCTCATTGTCGTTTTCATCAACAACTTCTATGTGGTGCCAGTCATTAAAAAGATGAAAAGAGCCCTTGCTGCTTTTTTGAATCCCCAAAACAATGGATTCCGAACAAGCATACAAATCAAATACATCCTGGTTGAACGCACTTTCAATTGTCTGCCTCATATACTCTGTAAGTACTTCGCCCGAAGATTGTAAACGCTTGGGGTTAATATTTAAACTGCCATCTAATTGAGCCAGTGCCAGTTGATATATTGTGCCTGCGTATCCCGAAATTATATCGGGCTGAAAATCATTTAACCCGGAAATCAAGTTTTTAATATCCTTAGGATTTGAAAAAAGTTGTGTATTGTACAGAAATTTTGGTGCATCACTGGTAAGCGTTACCCCTGCATAATGCCCCCCTGTATTTCCAAGAAAAGCAAGCCGGAGTTTGTGGAATGGATTAAAAACCGGCTGTGAAATCCGTCTAACCACAAGAGCCGCAATAAAACTCCACTCCCTTTTTGAGTATAAAAAGATTCCAGGTACACCGGTAGAACCGGATGTGTGAATCACCGTATTACCTCTGAATCTGTTTCGTGGATTGGTGTCTTTGCTAAGGAATTCCTCTACCGATTTTCGTGTAATGGATGGGTCGGTAATCAAAGCATCAAAATTATCCATCACCATTGATTTAGAAACAATGGGAATATCTTTAGGATCAAGGTATTTCAGATCATTGGGTTTAATCCCATGAGAACTGTAGAGTTCCCGATAAAACGCTGATGCGTGATACGTTTTTTCCAATAAAGATATAAACCTTAGACGAGACAATTCTTGAACCTTTTGAGCATTTAGTTTTGAATCGTTTCTGAATTTAAGAAGCTGAGTAAGTAATGTAATTGCTTTCATATAGTACTTATTTACTATTATTGATCCGTTGTTGCTTAAATTTAGTGCATTAATCAGTAAATTTTCATTACAAATATACACATCTTTTATCTATTTTTTTCAAGGAACAAAAAATAATTGGATTTGAAAAATTATTTGCACCAAATTTATTTTCTCAGAATAAATATTTATTTTGTGAAGCCCAATAGCTATGTCATTATAATTTCGTATATTTGTAAGTTCAGACATTCAGATTTAAGTGAAAAAGAAATTTCGCTTTTTTGAACTTCTGATGATTGTGAAAGAGCCAGATATAGACCTTCCAATTCTGGCAGACCCGGAAAGTCTGTCTTATAGGAGCGTTGATCAGCAATTCATCCGATGACTGCCATCAGATGAATAAAATCTTGATTTTATTGCAAAATTATTGTTTAAAGTGCAATCCTCGTAAGTCCCTTATTTTTAGTTCTGGAGTTAGAAGTTGTCAAGTTAATATCTAATGAAATTTATTTTTAAATATATATTGAAAGACATTATGAAAAACAAAATATTTCTGATTACTGCTTCATTTTTTATGATAGCAGCATTTTTGATTCTAAACAGTTGTAAAAACGATGATTTAGGAAATGATTTAGATTATGATACTATTCATTTTACAGGCGTTGAGTTCAATCCAAATTATTTTATGAATACTGGTGAAATTGTTGGAATTGATGCTGATATTGCAGCTTTAACCATGCAAAGAGTAGGTGCCGAATATACTATGAACATCTCTGATTCATGGCAGATTGCTTTTGATGCAACCTTAAACGGACCAAACAAGGCACTATTAACAACAGCTTATACCCCCGAACGTAAAAATCTTTTCAAATGGGCTGGTCCCACAAGCCAGGGAATGTATGGAATATTTGAAAATGGAAACTCGGGATACGAATATCCACTTCCTATTGAGGAATGCAAACTGCTCCCACTAATAGCTGTGGTAAGAGACTGGGCGGAGACAACTACCCTCGAAGAACTCGGCTTTAACAACCTTGTTTATTACAACACTTATAAAGGGGCATTGGATGCATTTATGAATGGTGAAATAAAATTTATAGCCAGCGATTTTTACCATTTGGTTTCCGAACTTCCTTCAGGATATTTCCTGAGTAATGTCGCAACAATAACACGATATCGTACTGTTTATTATTATATCGCCTTTTCAAAAGATGTAAGCGATTTACTTGTTAACAACGTGCAGAATGCGATCGAAACCTTGATAAAGGATTTCAGCGTGGTCTCAATCGTGAATAAATACATACCATTAATGCCTTCCGATTACATGCCGGGAACTATTCAGCTTTATAGCGAACGTAGTCCACCTTTCAGCTATGTTACAGGACATGATACTACGCGCAAAGTTGAAGGATCCTCTGTTGATATTGTGAATGAAATTCAGGCAAGAATCGGGCATATCAATAAAATCAATATGAGTCTGTGGACTGATGCTTATGCCATTGTGCAGTACCTGCCTAATAGTGCATTATTTACCACAGCCCGCACACCTGAGCGAGAAAATATGTTTCAATGGGTCGGACCGATTTCTACAAGCAGAACATATTTTTATACACTCGCAACTTCTGGATTGACCATTGAAACAGTTGAGCAAGCGAAAGCGATTCAATCAATTGCTACGCCGGATGGTTGGTTCACACATGATTATCTTATTAACAACAACTTCCAAAACATCGTTGCTACTTCGCGTACATCCTCGGAAGCTTTTGATCAATTGATCAATGGTGAGGTTCAGGCACTTCTTATGACAGATTTGGACGTGAAATGGCTTGCTGATATAAGCGAAGTGCCAATGAGCGATCTGACACAACATATTGAGGCATTGAATTTAAAGGATTATATCGCATTTTCCCTCAGTACTCCTGCAAGCACTATTCAGGAATGGCAAACCCATCTTGACAACATGAAAGCGGATGGCACATTCGAAACTATATGGAATAAATGGTTCGAGGGAGTTCCAATGCCTTAGATATACAACTCCGGACTCCAGATAAACAATAAATTCGCATTTATTGGGATATATTTTATGTAAACACCCCATTTGGCTTTCGGCTATCGGATATCAGCGGTCAGAAAGAGAAAGAAATAAATGAAAAATCATTTTTAAATGTAAACATACCATAATCCCTATCTTGTCTTAGATCCCGAAGCATTTCGGGGCAAAGAGGTGGAAACACGGTTATAGCCACCTCTTTCCAATCCTTAGATCCCGGCGAATGTCGGTAGAGGGGGGTGGGGGTATTGTCTGATATATATCCTTATAAAACTACGAATTTTTGTTTGCTTGGAGTCAGGTGTTCTCAATCAATTCATCCGATAAATGATCCCCGCTTCTATTGTTTCATCTTTTTGGCTAAGCTAAAATATTTTTAATAATCAATAAATTTACGTATATTGCAAAACTAATAATTGTAGTTTTTTGAAAATATAATAATAATTGGTTATGCCGGCTCCGAAAAAGATTGAACGTAAAGGCGACTATATGCTGAGGATATTGTGGAAAGATGGTTTAGATTCCACAATTCGGCTAAAAGACCTTCGATATGAGTGCCCATGCGCCAAATGCGAAGCGGATAAGGAAACGAAGACGAGAAGCCCTATCCCCATGATACCACTGCATAAGGAAGGCATGAACACTCTGAAAAAACTCGAAAAGACAGGAAATTACGCAGTAAAAGCAGTT
Source organism: uncultured Hyphomicrobiales bacterium (assembly GCA_964420565.1). Taxonomy (GTDB): domain Bacteria; phylum Bacteroidota; class Ignavibacteria; order Kapaibacteriales; family UBA2268; genus CAYQTZ01. The sequence continues at coordinate 5,214 of CAYQTZ010000079.1, read as the reverse complement.
TGGGGCGACGGACACGATCTAGGAATGTACAGTTGGGATACCCTCAGAGAAATTTGCGGGAAATATGCTATGACAGATCAGGAAATCGAAGAATTATTAAACAAAAAGTGATTTGAAAGAAAATATCTAAGAAGGATTTTAAAATGCGTACGGTGAAAGTTCCCAGAGGAACAGAATTAACATGTAAGAACTGGCAGATAGAAGCTGCCTATAGAATGATACAGCATAATCTCGACCCCGAAAATGCCGAAAAGCCAGAGGACCTGATCGTTTATGGTGGATACGGCAAAGCCGCAAGGAATTGGGAAGCTTATGATGCCATTATCGAAACTTTGAAAAATCTGGAACCCGACGAAACAATGCTGGTGCAATCCGGCAAGCCAGTCGCCGTAGTTCCTACTTACACTATGGCTCCGAGAGTCATTATAGCAAATTCCAACTTAGTGCCCAAGTGGGCTACATGGGAAGAGTTCAGACGTCTCGACGAAAAGGGACTCATAATGTTTGGTCAGATGACTGCCGGCTCATGGATATATATTGGAACACAGGGAATTCTGCAGGGTACTTATGAAACTTTTGTGGAATGTGCCCGCCAGCATTTCGGTGGCGACCTGCACGGAAAATTCCTCCTCACAGGCGGCATGGGCGGTATGGGTGGAGCTCAACCTCTTGCGGCAACTTTTGCGGGAGCAGTTTCAATAACTATAGAAATAGATGAGAAAAGAATAGACAAACGCATCCACGATGGCTATTGCCAAAGAAAAGTATATTCTTTGGATGAAGCAATGCGTTTAGTAAATGAATACAAAGATAAAAAGGAAGCACTTTCTATCGGACTCGTTGGCAATACAGCTGAGATTTTACCTCAGATGCTGAAGCGTGGAATAATTCCTGACGTTTTGACAGACCAGACTGCTACCCACGATCCTTTGAATGGGTATTATCCCGCTGGTTATAGCAAGGAATCAGCCGACAAATTGCGTATAGAAAATCCGGACAAGTATCTCGAAGAAGCATATAAATCCATTGGCATTCACGTAAAAGCAATGCTCGAGATGAAGAATCGCGGTGCTGTAACCTTCGATTATGGCAACAACATACGTGGGATAGCCAGAGATAATGCAGGTGTTGATAATGCCTTCGATTTCCCCGGCTTCGTTCCTGCTTACATACGTCAGCTTTTTTGCGACGGCAAGGGGCCTTTCCGGTGGGTAGCACTTTCGGGAGATCCTAAAGATATTTATCGCACAGACCAGGCAATAATGGATACATTCCCCGAAGATAAAGCATTACACCGCTGGATAAAGAACGCTCAGGAAAACGTTGGATTCCAGGCACTGCCGGCAAGAATATGCTGGCTGGGCTATGGCGACAGAATGAAAGCGGGATTGCTCTTTAACAAATTGGTCAGGGATGGCGATGTGACAGCGCCGATAGTGATCGGCAGAGACCACTTAGACTGCGGCTCTGTGGCTTCTCCATACAGAGAGACAGAAGCCATGAAAGATGGCTCAGACGCTATAGCTGACTGGGTTTATTTCAACTTTGCTCTTAATGCAATCGGTGGTGCTTCGTGGGTATCTTTGCACCACGGTGGCGGAGTTGGTATGGGGCTTGCTTTACACGCAGGAGTAGTAATAGTTGCCGACGGAACTGAAGATTCCGAGCTGAGATTAAAAAGAGTTTTGACTTACGATCCGATGACAGGAATTATTAGACATGCAGACGCAGGATACGAAAGAGCAATAGACAATGCGAAAAAGTTTGGCATAAAAATTCCTATGATAAAGTAGAAAAGAAATTATTTTGAAAATATTAAAAATAATTTGTAACGTTTTTGAGTTTTATGTGTCTATATAAGTAAGAGAGGATCACAAATTTGAAAATTAAAGAAATTTCAAGAGTAAACGATAATATAATTGAATTGAAATTAACAAATTTAACGGAGATATATGATTGCTTAATACCCTTTAATTCTTTAAAATATAACGATTTAAGTATCACAAAAGAAAGTGAGAGCGAGCTATGAAAAACACAATGAATCAAGCAATAGCACTTGACGAAAGAAAAAAAGGGGCTCTGTTAAATTATAATAGTTATAATTCTACTATGACAAAGGAGCAAATTAAACTTGCTTCACAGATTGAAGAGCTTTTCAAGTCTGACAGAAAGAAATTTCTCGGATTTATACGCCAGAGAGTGCGTAGCCAGGAAGAAGCAGAAGATATTTTACAGGATGTGTTTACAAACGTTCTGGCTGCTTCGGCAAATGTTCAGAAACCTATTGAAAACATTGCATCATGGGTGTTTACAGCCGTCAGAAATAGAATAATTGACTCATATAGAAAGAAAAGAGCTGAAACTTTTTCCGACATGAAAACCCCCAGCCAGACTGAAGATGGAGTAGATCCATTTGAAAACTTCCTGGGCGACGAAAGTTCTTCTCCTGATGGAGAATTGCTGAGAAAAACTATCTGGGAATCAGTTCATCGCGGTTTAGACGAGCTTCCTCCAGAGCAGCGCGAAGTCTTTGTTAAAAATGAATTTGAAGGTATTTCCTTCCGCGCAATGTCTGAGGAATCAGGAGTGAACATCAACACATTGCTTGCACGCAAACGCTATGCAGTGCTTCACTTAAGAAAAAGATTGAAAGATCTTTACTCTTCGATCAACGAAAACTAATAAGAATATAATTATTATAATTTTTGAGCCAATCCCCTTATCTGAAATATGATAAGGGGATTTTTTTATGTCATATTGGCATAAATATATGTCATTATGGCTATGTCTGTCATAATGTCAGTGCTAAGATTGTGTAGTAATTAAGATCATTGCAAAAACAAAGAAAATTCCCCTATGTCCCCCTTTCTTATCTTACTTCCCCGCTTGGTAAGAGGGGATCGAGGGGTGTTTTCTTTTTATAGCTTTCAGCGGTCGGCGGTCAGCTTTCAGTAGGGAACACGCATGCGTGTTCCCTACGGTTATGAGAGCTTGGGGCTGGCAAGACAAAAAATAAGATGATCCAAGTGCAACTTGGACAGAAATGATCCTTACCAAATCGGAATTTGGTAAGGAGGGAGAAAGATGGGGATTTTATCTTACTTCCCCGCTTGGTAAGAGGGAATCGAGGGGTGTTTATGAAAAATATATCTGATATAATCAGTAAACACCCCCTAACTCCATCTTAAAAGAGGGGGAGGTTAAACTATTATATTACAATGGTTTACTCCCTTCCTTATCGTCAGATCCCGACCTGTCGGGATTCGTAAGGCAGGGCCGGGGAGGGATCAGTTTTTGGACTTTTGCAATGGTCTTGAATTAGATATAGAACGGCTGCCACATATTTTCAATGGGGAACATCTTTTTCAAAGATTTTTCATATTCATTCATTAATAATATTGCTTGCCTGATGTTTATTTCACTGCGTTTGAAAGAGAGGGAAGTAAGCGATTTGTGATATCCGGTAATATCTTAAAAATGATCTATGCTTTTAATGGTTGTAAGCTCCATTGAGTTCAATTCTAAAGCAACAAGGTAGCCGAGCCCATTATTTTTATTGGAATAAACACATCCTCCATCGAGCATGATCTTGCCTGTGGAAAGCGAGTCGCGTATCTGATTTAACCGAACGGGGGTATGCCCGCATACGATTTTTTTATTATTAACTTTTTTCAGTTCAAGATTTTCATCTCGTATCCATAACATTGCATTTTTATCTTCTAATGGATCAGATACATTGAAATTCAATCCTGCATGTACTAATATATAGTTTTCTAATTCAAAGAAATAATGTAAAGTAGAGAAAAAGTTTATATACTTTTGATCCAACTCAACAGCGCTGGATATACTAAAGCTTTTCAGAGTTGAATAACTGCCGTTATATGACCATAGCACTTCATTAACTGAGGATTCTAAAGCGTCAAGCAGCATTTTCTCATGGTTACCCATCAGGCAGTGCAAGGAGTAACCGCTTTCCTGGAGTAGCATTATATAATCAATTACGGCTTTGCTATCGGGGCCTCTGTCTATGTAATCGCCGAGCAAATATATCTCGTCAGTTTTTGTAATATGCAGGGACTCCTGTATCAACTTTTTAAATGTATTAATGCAACCGTGAATGTCTCCTATTGCAAATATTCTTCTGTTTTTATCCATTTACTTTTGCTTATTTTATTATATGATCATTAATTTTAATTTAAATCATAACTATAGTTCAATATAACGATTTGATTGGTCTTTTGTTGGTAAATGACAGCAGATATATATAAATAATAAAAGACATTAACAAAATCATTAAAAAAAGAAAAATATTGATCCTCCTTTGTAAACAAGGATATAAACGCCTATATTCGGGGAGGGATCGGCTTAAACATTTTTTTTTCTTATGTTATGCCCATTACACAAATCCTTCCTTGATGTACAAGAGATGAATTAAGACATTGATATATAATAAAATATAACCACATCATTTTTTTATAAGGGGCTTAGGAAATGTGTTTTCTTTCTTTATGTAATGATTTTAAAATTATAAAAAAACTTTATATATAGATAAATTATTGTTAAATTAATAATCTGGATATTGTATAATCTCCAGAAGTGTTATGAATATTATATAAGAGAGTTCAAAGATGGCTAAGAAAACATCAACAAAAGCAACAAAAGCAAAAGAAGGTTCTATTGATAATATATATCATAGCGATAAAGATGCAGTCGGTAAGATCCTAAATGAATATACGAAACCCAGAAAAGCGAAAGTTACTTACGAAGGCAAAGAGCGCGATATCGTATTGAACTGCCCTTTCGACGGACGAAAATTCACTCGGGAAACAATGATTGCATGGTATAAAGAAATTCATCTCGGCAGAAAGTTAGACGATAAAGCCGGCTTATATGTAAAAATGGCTAAGGGATGGTCCTATCACGCCCCCTTTGGCGGGCATGACGGAATACAACTTGCAATGGGTAAGATATTCCGCCAAAGCAAAGATTTCATCTTTCCATATTACAGAGATATGCTAACCTCACTATCGGCAGGTATTTCAGTTTATGAATTGCTGCTTAATGGTTTGAGTAAGGAAGATGACGTAGCCGGTGGCGGCAGGCATATGAGCAATCACTTTGCCAAGCCAGAGATACATATAGAAAATGTTTCCTCTTGTACTGGTAATCACTCCCAACATGCCGCAGGCGTAGCCCGTGCAATCAAAAAATATG
>CAYQTZ010000078.1:0-9954 GCA_964420565.1 uncultured Hyphomicrobiales bacterium | reverse complement strand
GGAAAGGGAAGAGAAAATGTCAAATAAAAATATTCTGCTTAAGTTAGTGCATATGGGATCGAGGGGTGTTTTTCTTCATTTTCTATAGTCTGGTCTTATATTCTCTATGTACAGGCAATAATTACAAAAAGTTAGCTTGATTGGAGTCAGTCATTTTTGGAGATATGATACAGATTTAATCTCTGCTTCTGCTGATTCCTTATATCTTTCTATTACTATTTTACTATAATTACTCAATGATGCATTAATTGGTATTATCTGATCACCATCTTTTAGCAGTGCAAAACCTTTCTTTAAGGGATTAAGCGGATGAAGAGAATTAATATGAGAGGTAATCGAATGCAAGTGGTCTGATTTCTTCGTTATTACTCTATTAATACTCTTGCTGAGATAATTCTGCAATTCATCTATTTCCTGCGAAAAAATCTTGATCCTATCTGGGAAATTCTTAAAATTATATGACTTACTATATGAATTCAGCAAATCTTTCTTATATCTTATTTCATTCAAAACAGACTTTTTCATTCTATCAGAAACTAAATCCAGTTGGGCGATAATTTCGGATGAAGAAAGTGAAGTAACCATCTCTGCAGCGGCTGTTGGAGTTGCGGCTCTTACATCTGCTACAAAATCAGATATTGAAAAATCTGTTTCATGCCCTACAGCAGAAACTATCGGTATTTGAGCAGCATATATAGCGTTTGCTACTTCTTCAGTATTAAAAGGCCAGAGATCTTCTAAGGAACCACCCCCTCTTCCTATTATTATCACATCAACAGGAAATTGATGCAATTCCTTTATTGCATTTGCTATATCAGGTGCTGCGGCTTCCCCCTGCACAATAGTATTGCGAAAATAGATAGTGCATAGCGGAAATCGCCTTTCTATTGTGCTGATAATATCCTTCTGAGCCGCACCAGTTCCAGATGTTGCAACTCCAATATTAAGCGGTAGGTAAGGTAGTGGCTTCTTATGAGCAACCTCGAAATACCCCTTATCGCTCAGTTTCTTTTTTAGAGCTTCGAATGCAAGATATAGGTCCCCTTCGCCCACTGGGGTCATCGAAGTAACATCCATTTGATATTGTCCTCTCGGGGAATAAACTGAAATGTTCCCCCTAACTACAACTTCCATACCATCTGTTGGTCTGAAATCTAACGATCTGCTTTGCCACATAACGCATGAAAGCTGGGCTGCTTCGTCCTTTATCGTAAAATATCTGTGCCCTGAGGTATGACTCAAAAAATTTGAGATCTCGCCCTTTACTATAGAATAGCCGATATGCTCTTTTAAAGCTCGTGCTATTTCGTAAGTTATCTCGCTAACTGTTTTTATTTTTTCATTCATAGTACAAACATAAGAAATTTCAAATTCATTTCAACAATTCAGGAAAAGTTCTTCCTAATTATATTTATTGAACCACCCATATTAATGTAATAATATAAAAAATCATCATTCAACAAACTTACTTTAATATCCAATCCGAGATAGTCTTTAAAAAACCTTCAACAAATTCTTTTGGGAGTTCCGAATATTCGTGCACAAGCCCTGTGTTTGATTTTTGAAAAAGATGATTGGCTTCGGGAAAGATAACCGTATCAAAATTTTTTATTCCATCTTCCATCAGGGCAGATTCCATTGGCTCTTTATTTAACTCCACAGGAACCTGAAAATCTTTGCCACCAAATAAAATAAGCACCGGGCAGGTAATATTTTGAATATCTTCATATGGATCATAAGTAATAAAAGATCGAAACCATGGAGTTTTTGCTTTATAGAGGGAAACTCTTGCCTGATATTTGCCGTACTGCACAGGATCTGTAATGTACTGCTTTTCTTCTTCTGACATATTCTCTACCTGCTTGACAGTTAGATTGATAATGGCTTCTTCAACGTCAGACAGATCTGAGTTAGTGCGGACTGCCTCGTAAAGCATTTCCTGTACTTCGAGTATATCCTTTATCTCCTCTTCTGACTTCCCTGCTTCGCGGCTTAATGCCTCTATCTGGAAGTTGATTATTTTATCTCCGGTTGTGGCAGTTGATGCCATGAAAACAATGAAATCTATTCCTGAAAGCTTTTGGTATGCAATAGTAGCAATCAATCCACCCTCGCTGTGGCCAAGCATTCCACATTTATTTTTATCTACTTTTTCGCAGGTTTCCAAAAATCTAAAAGCTGCTATTGCATCGTCAGCAAAGTCAAAGGATGTAGCAGAGTTATGGTCCCCTTCGGAAGCGGCTACTCCCCTATCGTCATATCTGAGAACGGCTATTCGATTATTAGCCAAATGCTCAGCTAATACTTTGAATATCTTAAAACCAAATACATCTTCGTCCCTGTTCTCTGGTCCGCTGCCAGTAATCAGCACTACCCCAGGGAAAGGACCTTCGCCTATAGGCATGGATAAAGTACCTGCAAGCTTAATAGAATCATTAATAAATGTGCAATCCTCATCGGTAAAATTTCTTTCTTCAGCAATAACTGTTGTATAAGAAATAGCGATAATAAAAATTAGAATTACTTTTTTCATAGTTTTTTCCAATTACGTTAATGAACATATCTGAAATATAGAAATATTTTTTGAATAAATTTATATAATTTGTTACATGGATCACTAAAGCAATATAAGACCATTATAAAAGAAATAAATTATTGCTTGATTCGCCTATTCTTAAAATTTGTATTTCAATTTTTTTTGAGCAATTTATGCAAAATATCTATTACACTGCTATATTGATGATCGCATTTTTCACATTCCTATCATGCGAATTCAATCGCTCTTTAGAAGGCGAGCCTGTAAACTTAATGTCAGACGCAGCAAGGACTTCAAATTATGAAAAATATGGAGAACTTTATTTATACTCTGCTTATTCTGACTTCCCTGTAATTGAGGATACTACCGGCTCTTACGTGCCACCTCTGGCATTAGCAGCAAACAAAGTAGTTTTAACTAATTTGAACGGATTAGTTACTCTAATAGCTGGCAAAAATCCTGAGTGGATAGCCCAGCTTGACTCCAATGATGTGGCTATAGCAGGAATGGCGGCAGACCCAAAGCAAAATATATATTTAATAGCTAATAGCGGATCCCTCTATTCCTATTCTAATACTGGCGAGCTAAGATGGAAAAAAACTTTCCCTCACCCAGAAGAGAGGCATATAGTTTTTTCTGATCTACTGGCTTTAAAGGACGCAATAGTCATAGCCAGTAATAAAGGACTATTAGCTAAGATAGATTTTAACGGGAATATAATATGGGAAAAAAGATTTCCTGTAGGTATCAGCCGCACATTTTCCGCAGATGAAGATGGGAATCTTCTAATCCCACTTACCCATAGATCTTTCGGTAGAACTGACACTTTGCTATTTCTTGATAAAGATGGGAATAAAATCTGGTCATGGAGTAGAGATGAATTCAGGATAATGAGCTATCCTGTGTTTTCAGGGAATTCAATCTATATAGCCGGGACTTTAGCTTCATCAAATGATCAGAATAATCTTGCCATTACTTTAAATATGCAGGGAAAAGTAGAATGGGAAGTAAAAATGGATGCTGTCCCCAGATTTATTTCTACCGACAGCGAGAAACACTTATATGTAATATCCTATAATCTCGGACTTGGCAAGCCAATATCAATAGCAAGCTGTTATTCTGCTGATGGCAATCAACTCTGGGAATACTATTATAAAACAACGGCATATTCACCCATGATAATAGGAGGAAAATATATTTGTTTTTCAGGTAGGGGAGCAAATACAACAGGCATCTATTTTATGGAGAAAAATGGCAAGTATATAAAAACAGTATCTTTAAGCAATCTGCCCGATATTGTGATGAAACCCGAGGTCAAACCTGACGGAGTTACTATTTTTGCTGGATCTGAGAGATTGGCAATTATCAGAATAGATGAAATATGGATAAACAAGATCATCCCTTGGTAAAAAATGATCATAATAGTCTTCCCTTTTTGTAAGAATGGACTGAAGGGGTGTTCCCATTTTATAGCGGTCAGCGGTTAGGTTCTGATAAGACAAAAAATATGATGATCCAAGTTGCAACTTGGACAGAAATGATCCTTGCCAAATCGGAATTTGCCAAGGAGGAAGCCACCAACAATTCGTAACTCGTAATTCACCAGCCCCAGCTTCCCAAAAATAAAGGTTTTTACGAAATTTTACCGTAAAGTCTTAAAAATATTTGTAAATGATTGTACTTTTTTAGATATTTACCTTTATAAACATTGGATAGTTTTTCGAAAATATAGGGAAAGAAGATGAATTCATTAGTATTAGACAAAAAATCAACCGCAAGAATAGTTATACTTGATATTCTGGCACTCTTGGCAATATATTTAATGCCTACTTTGACCCATCTGCTCAGCTTCCCCATTTATTTGATAGAACCGATGAGAATAATGCTCGTTCTGGCTTTACTGCATACCAGAAAGGAAAACGCATATATATTAGCTCTCACTCTGCCAGCCTTTTCTTTCTTGCTCTCTGGACATCCGATGCTACCCAAAATGATCATAATAACTTTGGAATTAGTGCTTAACGTCTGGCTTTTCATTACTTTCAGCAAAATGATGAAAAATAATGCATTGCCTATGCTTGCCTCTATTGTATTTAGCAAAGCTTTCTACTATTTCGTAAAATTTGCTTTGATAGGTTTGGGCTTCCTTAGTATCGAACTTGTCTCTACTTCAATCTGGATTCAGTTGGGGATGATAGCGGTATTTACTGCTTATGCCGGATTAACAGGACTTTTTAAAAACAAATAGGGCTATAGAACAATTAAGGGAATAAATATATGTTAAGACCATTGCAAAACCAAAGAAAATCCCCCTATATCCCCCTTTCCCGACAAGTCGGGACTCGTAAGAGAGCATCGGGAAGGGATCAGTTTTTGGACTTTTGCAATGGTCTTATGTTATATATGAATATAGCATCCTGCCTTATTTCTCGTTAGATATTGACCTGTCAGGATAAAGCAGGACTGAGGAAGGATCAGCTTGATACATAATTTTAATCTTGAGTATTGCCCATCAATCAGTCTCGTTCAACTGGTGATTCTTTAGAATGATACTCCTTTTTAAAAAATTTTTGGTAGTTGTTGATAATATTCATAAATTTACTATATTACTATTTAGCAATATAGATTGAAGGGAATATGATAAAGAAAATTTCTATTATGCTCGTGTTATTCTTTGCTATATATGGTATTTACTACATTACCAAAGATCAACCGAGAGATACACTGTCAATACTTAAAGAAACTTATGCCAAGGATCATCAATCCCCTGTTGACCATACCCAATTTGCAGAATTGCAAAAGGATTTTAAAAGCCCACATGAAGTAACAGCCGCCTGTATTAGCTGCCATAACAAACGAGATCAGGAAGTAATGCAGACATCTCATTGGAATTGGGAACGAGAGACATATGTAGAAGGCCGTGGGATAATAAAAATTGGCAAAAAGAATCTGATAAATAATTTCTGTATTGGTATTGCTGGCAGCGAAGGTCTCTGCAATACATGCCATGCTGGCTATGGTTGGACTGATACTACTTTTGACTTCTCCGAGCCTACTAATATAGATTGCCTCGCTTGCCATGATAATACCGACACTTATAAAAAGCAAAACGGCACAGGTGGAATGCCTGCTCCATCTGTTGATCTTGCTTTCGAGGCACAGCATGTAGGTCTTCCTCAGAAAGAGAATTGCGGGCATTGTCATTTCCTTGGTGGGGGTGGTAATAACGTAAAGCATGGCGACCTGGAAGTAGCATTGCTTAATACCACACGAGAAGTGGACGTTCACATGGGCAAAGATGCTCTCGATATGACATGCATTGACTGCCACGAAGCCGAGAACCATAAAATGCTCGGAAAAATGTATTCGGTATCTTCTATGAACAGAGATAGAATGGAATGCGAGAAATGCCACACATCCCAGCCACATATTGATAATACTATTAATGAACACTCCGGCAAAGTTGCCTGCCAAACCTGCCATATCCCCATATATGCTAAAGTGAATGCCACCAAAATGTTCTGGGATTGGTCAAAAGCGTGCAAGACCATGGATCCTGATTATTACGAAGTTGACTCCACAGGAAACCAGATATATCTTGCTAAGAAAGGCAGATTCGTTTGGCAGAAAAACGTTACTCCTGAATATGTATTTTTCAACGGTACTGCTGATCATTATTTGATGGGCGAGAAGATTGACACCAGCAAACAGCCTATCAATATCAATACTCTGAACGGTTCTTATACTGATCTTAATTCTAAGATAATCCCTGTAAAAATTCACAGAACGATACAAGCTTATGACCCTGTAACAAATCTTATCATCCTGCCAAAACTCTGGGATAAAGACGAAGGTGAAGGTGCCTTATGGGTGGACTGCAAGCACATTGAAATAAAAGATATGTGGGGAATTTCTTCTCAAAAAGGTATGGAATACATTGGTCTTCCATACTCTGGACAATATGATTTTGTAAATACACGTATGTTCTGGCCTGTAAACCACATGGTTTCTCCTAAAGAACAAAGCTTGAAATGTATAGACTGCCACACGAGAAATGATGGCAGGCTTAAAGATTTAGATGGCTTTTATATGCCGGGCAGAGATTATAACCCAACAGTTCAATACGCTGGAATATCTATTATTATACTTTCAATTATTGGTGTTGCTATTCATGGCGGTGCCAGAATTCTTATATCACTAAGAAATAGGAAAAGGAACAAATAATGAAAAAAGCATATATTTATGATACATTCAACCGCGTATGGCACTGGGGCCAGGCTTTTCTGATATTATTCCTCGCCCTTACAGGTTTCGAGATACACAGCTCATTCATTTTCTTTGGCTATGATACCGCCGTGGCGTGGCATAACGTAGCAGCAATCGCATTAATAATACTTGTTTGCTTTGCTATCTTCTGGCATATTACCACAGGCACATGGAAGCATTACATGCCCACAATGAAAAATATTAAAGAACAGATGCGATACTATACTATTGGTATATTCAAAAACGAACCACATCCGGTAAAGAAAACAGAGCTTAGCAAACTCAACCCCTTGCAGAGATTAGTATATCTCGGGCTGAAGATACTCGTTATTCCCGTTATGGTCATATCCGGATTACTTTATATGTTCTTCCGCTATCCTCAGGACGGAACTGTTGTAAATTATGGAGGTATTGACTTAGAAACTATAGCGATATTCCATACGGCAGGGGCTTTCGCACTCATTGCGTTTATTATTACACATTTATACCTAATAACCACAGGAAATACTGTTACTTCCAATCTTAAAGCCATGATAACTGGTTACGAAGAGTTAGAAGACGAAGAAGATGAAATTCACGAAAGTATTACTGAAAATAAATTGGAGAGTCAATCATGAAAAATCCAAAACAATACATGAACCCCTATTATGCCGGCTTTTTGCTCGGTTTAGTAGTGATACTTAGTTTTTATTTAACTGGCAGAGGTCTTGGAGCCAGTGGAGCAGTAAAAAGCGGAGTAGTAACAATTGTTGATACTGTTGCACCGGACTATGCAGCTCAGAGCGAATATTACGGACCATATTTAGAACAGCACCCCGAATCACCCATGAAAGCATGGCTCGTATTCCTGCTCGCCGGTGTATTTATCGGTGGCACTGTTTCAGGTGCATATTCAAACCGTCTTGGGATCAAATTAGACCACGGACCAAAAATAGGAACACGGCTCAGAGTAATTACTGCGATTATTGGCGGAATACTATTCGGCTTCGGGGCACAAATGGGTAGAGGATGCACAAGTGGTGCAGCACTTAGCGGAATGTCAGTTCTTGCTTCTGCAGGATATGTTACTATGATCGCTATCTTCGGAACGGCTTTTATTGTGGCATACTTCTTTAGAAAATTATGGATTTAATAACAAATAAAAGATAAATATCATGGGACCATTAGTACCATTTGGAATAATAAGCCCGGAATTCAATTATATAGTAGCACTTTTTATCGGCTTTGGGTTTGGCTGGGTGCTTGAGCAGGCAGGATTCTCTACTTCGCGTAAGTTAGTAGGAGTTTTCTATGGCTATGATTATGTTGTAATGCGAGTATTCTTCACTGCGGCAGCAACAGCGGCTATAGGATTGTCAGTACTCGGCTATCTTGGAGCTATTGACCTCAGTTATTTATATATAAATCCATTATTCCTTTGGCCTGCAATTGCTGGTGGTGCCATAATGGGTGTTGGATTTATTATTGGTGGCTTCTGCCCTGGCACAAGCGTAGTAGCTGCTGCAGTAGGCAAGATAGATGCTTGGCTTTTCATAATCGGAAGTTTTTTTGGAATATTTATTTTCGGAGAGCTTTATCCTTTATTCAAAGATTTCTACCTAAGCAGCAATTATGGACCTGTATTGGTTTATGACTCTTTGGGCATATCTCGTAGTTTATTTGTATTCTTGCTTACAATAGTTGCTATTGCAGCATTTGTAATTACGGATCGCCTTGAGAAACGAGTTGCTTACGGCATCACCCCCAATCACCCTAAATATGGCAGAGCTGTGCCGGCAATTGTTGTTGGGGTTATAGCAGCTTCAATAGTTCTGATTCTACCATCTTCTGATAAACAATTTGCTGAGATTGATACCGAAGATATTAATAACATTGAATATGTAGCACCCGAAGAGGCTGCTTTTGATATATATTATAAAATCAACAAATTTCAATTCATTGATCTTCGATCTGAAGAAGAATATAAAACTTACTGTATGACAAATGCAATACGCATGACTTTAAAAGAAGTTGCTTTACACAAATACAGCAATTATTTCACTAATAAATTGAAAACGCCTGTGCTTTATAGTAATGATGAAGATATTGCTCTTAAAGCATATAAATTAGCAAAAGATGAGGGCTATAAAAATGTAGCAATACTCAAAGGCGGTTTGAATAACTTCAGGGACATGGTCGAAAACCCTCAAAAAATCCAAACCGCAGGGCTTATTGGCGATTATTCTCAAGAGTTTATTGAAAAGTTCAGTAATTACCTAAAAAGCGATTCTACCCTGACAAAACCAAAAGTTAAGAAAAAGGTAGAAGTCAAGACTGTAAAAGTTGAAGGCGGCTGTTAGCGTCATGTCAAATTAATAAACAACGATCAAGAATGATTGTTCTACTTATAATACAATAATAGATCAATCATTCCTGATTGATTGATAATTAATATTTGATCTGACATTAGTATATTTAATACATATATTCCTACTTATTTTGATTAAGCGGGATTAATTTTACTTTCTTTTAGCTCTCAGAGCAGAACTGTTCACGGCATAAGTAAGTTCAAAAAAATCGTTCCTGTCGGCATTTAATAATTTCTTCCCGGCTATAAAACCAATCATTGCTGCGTTATCCATAGAATATTCTAACTCGGGAGCGACAGTCCTTATATTCAGCTTTGATGCTTCTTCAGCCATTTTTCTGCGAAGCTCTGAATTGGCTGAAACGCCACCAGCTATTACTATGACTTTTTTATCACTATTTGGCTCAAGGTATTCCTTAGCTGCTCTTAAAGTTTTAGCAACTAATACATCTACAATTGCCTGCTGGACTGATGCCGCTACATCTGCCATCAATCTTTCTGGAACTCCATCGGGAAAATGCTTATCTAAATAATACCTGACAGAAGTCTTCAATCCACTAAAGCTGAAATCAAAATTTTTTGAATGTATCATCGAACGAGGAAATTCATAAGCTTTGGGATTACCCTTTTTCGATATTTTATCTATCTCAGGTCCACCCGGATATGGGAAGCCAAGTATCTTAGCTATTTTGTCGAATGCCTCCCCAGCAGCATCATCCCGTGTAGAACCGATCACCTGATAGCTACTATAGGATTCAACGAGGAAAATAGAAGTATGCCCACCGCTCACTACCAAAGATATATG
>CAYQTZ010000077.1:9935-10083 GCA_964420565.1 uncultured Hyphomicrobiales bacterium | reverse complement strand
TACGTTCCCTTCGACTCCGCTCAGGGAACTTTAGCACAGTACATTGAGCGGAGTCGAAATGTGCTTTGTTTGATACCCTCCGTTCCAAAATGGAATTTCGACATTCATTCCCAAGTTCCAATTCGCCCCCAGTTCTCATTCCCAAACT
>CAYQTZ010000077.1:0-9925 GCA_964420565.1 uncultured Hyphomicrobiales bacterium | reverse complement strand
CTCCGATTTGGGAATGCAATTATTTACATCCATGTAGCGAACACGCATGCGTGTTCCCTACGGTTATGGGAGCTTCCCCGCTTGTTAAGAGAGGAGCGAGGGGTATTTCCATTAAATATAACCGATTTAATTCGTGGTTCTGTACTTATTAACTCTGCAATTCTACCTTAATGACTTGTTAGAGTAAATCTTGCTATTTATTAATGAAAATATGTTTCTCGGAATTTGCTTTCTGATTCTTTCGTTCCAATCACCAACAGAGATGTACCACTATCAAAAGGAATCTGTGGGTCGGGGTTGACTATCATCTTGTCATTCTGCTTTATAGCAATTACGTTACAACCTGTGTCGTTCCTAATGTTGGAATTGATCAGATTTTTGCCTATTAATTTTTTCGGTACTTCTGTAGTGAAAATATCTATGCCTTCACTAAGCATTAATATCTTGTTTTGTCTGAGGAAATTATATACCGCATTAGCAGTAAGCGAAGGATATGACATAATAATGTTGGCTCCGGCCCGCTGAAGTATAGATGTGTTCTTATCTGAATTAGCACGGCTTATTATCTGGATATCCGACCTGAGCCGGCGGCAATATATAGTCAGGTAAATATTAGTATCGTCGTTACTGGTAGAAACTATCACCGAAGGAGCGTCCATTATGCCTGCTTTTTTCAGGACATTAATATCAGCGGCATCGCCATGAATGGTTTTTTCCGGTAAAAGGATATTCTCTTTGTTTTTTTCTAATATAACATAATCTATTTCACGATTTTAAAGATTATTAGCAACAAAATACCCGACTCTGCCCGAGCCAATAATTATAACAGGATTGCTATTTAGATTAAATATAATAAATAATTCATTATATAATTCAATATTTTCTTCAGTGCCAATAATAACGAGAACTGTAGAGTCGTTTATTACATAATCAGCATTTGCTTCCAAAAAAACACCATGATCCCAAAAGCCAATAACGTTTATACCGATTTTATTTCTTAACTGAAGCTCAGGAAGCGTTTTGCCTATCATGGGTGTTCCCATAGCCGGAGATTCAGCGATTATTAGATTTTCAAATTCTCCAATATAACTGGCAGAGGCGTTTCCGCCCATTACTCTTCTGGCAAATGCATCACCTATCATTTTCCGCGGTTCGAGTACGAGATTGCTACCTGCAAGTTTTAATACATCAACAGAATCAGAAGAATCGGCAGTAGAAATTATATTACAATCCTTGGTTATTTCTCGAACTGTAAAAGCAATGTTAGTATTTAACTCATCGGTATTAGATGAGAATACCATTGCCGCCTGCTCTACTCTCATTTTCTGATATGTTTCAGGGTCGTCAATTACTCCATAGCCAACCTTATAATCCAAATCGTAAAGCTCTAATGCTCTGTTCAAATCATCAATAATTATTACATAATTAAGATTATAACTATTAAATTTTTTAACCAAAGATTGGGTAATATCATTAAAAGATGTCAGAATAATATGGTCTTTTACATCTTCAGGCAGTTGCTTAGGAGATCTCGATTTATTTTGTGCTTCTATCCATGGAGAGTAAAAAAACTGTATAAAAGTAAAGGGCAATAGGACAAGAAGAAGAATAATACCCGTCATAAGAACAACTATTGAGAATAATCGCCCAAGATCGCTATGAAATGTAATATCGCCAAACCCCAAAGTGCTCATTACAGTCAGAGACCAATAGAAGCCAGTTATCCAAGAGTGTTCCTGATTTTCATGAGCCATAATAAAATGAAAAGCAATACTATAAATACTAATTATTGATATTAGTAGTATTATAAATATCATCAAAAACCTGATATTCCTTTTTGATGTTCGGTTTTGCCAGAAATATGCTATCTGAGAACTTAAAAATTTCATGGTTTTTAATATTCATATATTAAAGCAATAAGAATTTTATAGCCTTATTGAGTTTCCAAGTAGAGTTAATATTATAATTGATATTAATATAACTCTTGGATAATTCTGTCACTTTAAAGCTAATTAGAGCTTATGCCGAGGTTCAGCAAGCAAAATTCTTAAAAAAAATTGTTTTTGCAAAAAAGTTAAGACATAACACAATTTGCAGTGCTATGCCTTGAACTTGGTAGATTAATGCGTAATAATTTTAATCAATAGAACTCCAAAAGTTGTTTAACCAAGATAAGCCCTTAATGTCTTGGAACGCGAAGCGTGACGAAGCCGGCGTATCGCTTTTTCCTTTATCTGCCTGACTCTTTCGCGGGTAAGATTAAACTTCTCTCCAATTTCTTCTAAAGTCAGGCATTGCCCGTCCAATCCGAAATACATTTTGATCACGTCTGCTTCTCTTTGCGATAAAGTGGTCAGCACTTGCTGGACTTCTACACGCAGGGATTCGCGAATCAATTCTGCATCTGGTGGCGGTTGCTGATCGTTAGGCAGAATATCGAGCAAACGGTTATCCTCGCCCTGCACAAAAGGAGCATCCACAGATAGATGCCTGCCGGAAATTTTGATTGTCTCAGCAATCTCCGGTACGGTCATATCTAACTGGTCAGCCAGTTCTGCGGCAGTTGGCTCGCGTTCGTATTTCTGCTCAAGTTCACTGAATTTTTTACCGATTTTGTTCAAAGCACCAACTCTGTTCAACGGGAGACGCACAATACGTGATTGCTCGGCAAGAGCCTGCAAAATTGATTGTCTGATCCACCAAACAGCGTAAGATATGAACTTAAACCCGCGGGTTTCGTCAAATCTCTTAGCGGCTTTGATGAGTCCTAAGTTCCCTTCGTTGATAAGATCACCCAATGAAAGTCCCTGATTCTGATACTGCTTGGCAACAGATACAACAAAACGTAGATTTGCCTTGACTAAACGCTCAAGCGCGCGAGTGCCGCTTATGCCACCTTTTTTGATGGCTTGGGCTAACTCTATTTCATCATCTGCATTAAGTAGCTCAACTCTGCCAATCTCCTGTAAGTATTTGTCTAACGACTGACTTTCACGGTTTGTGTATTGTTTAGTTATTCTCATACACAATCCCCATTTATTTATAGATTCAAATTCATTTACTCTTAAAAACTTAAGTCGTAGATACGACGAATTCTAATTCTTCTTATTGTTAATATTCTTTAACTCAATGATTATTATAGTTCTTTTTATTATTTGTAAGTAAATTGACGTAAGAATCGGGTTGCAATAATTCTACTGCTGTTTTTACTAAGCCATCTTCGTCAATTGAAGTTTTTACCATTTCCTTTTCAGTATAAAATCTGCTGGCTATTTCCATAAAAAGTATGCGTTTGATATCTTTTATATTCTTATCGAAAGCCGCTTCGCTGTATTTTTTTATTTCTTCGGATAATTTCTGTATCTGTTCGATTACATTATCTCCCAATCCTTCTTCTTTTGCGTCTTTTTCTAATATTCTCACTTCTTTGGTCAGTTTTGATTCATACTCAAAATCTTTAGAATCTAAATATTTTTTAAATTGATGTATTATTTTATCATTTACTGCGAAATTTTCAGATAGCTGATTCAACCTTGAGCTATATATAGTAGCAAAGTTGAAGAAATGATTTTGATTATGTAACTGATAAATATATTCAGAGTAAGATAGGTCAATTATAATTGAATCTGGCGTTATTCCTTTGGATTCATAGACAGGTCTGCCATTTTTTGTCAGAAAAACATTACTTGAATCATCTGGAAATTCCGCCTTGTTGAAATTTCTTCTTGCAGGATCATATTTTATTCTGTGTATTGATCTGCCTGATGGGGTGAAGTACCTTGAAGTAGTCATTTTCAGGGCACTGTTATAGGGCAGATTGAAAACCGATTGCACTAATCCTTTGCCGAAAGATCTTTCGCCAAGTATTATCCCGCGGTCAAGGTCCTGAATCGCACCAGCTACTATCTCGCTGGCGCTGGCACTGTTCCTGTTTATCAGAACGGCTATATTAACATCGTCAACTATAGGCTTTGCTTTCGATTTATAAGTTTTCTCTCCGCCGGCAAAACGGCTTTTAGTGATGACAATATCACTGCTGTCTTCAACGAAAAGTTCGCATACTTCAACCGCCGCTTCTAATAGACCGCCGGGATTATCTCTCAGGTCTATCACAATACCACTCAAAGGATTTTGGGCACGCATTTCATTGATAGCATCTTTCATTTCCTTGGCTGAGAGCCGGGAAAATCTTTCGAGCTTTACGTAACTGACGCTATCGCTCAGCATACCATAATATGAGATATTATCTACTCTAATCTCCTCGCGGGTCAGTTGTACAGTTACAGTATCATCTATGCCATCTCGTATATAAGTCAACTCAAGCAGTGAACCTGCCTTGCCTCTGGTATATTTTCGGAGTTCATCAGTATTACTGTAAAGTAATAAAGTATCTTCTACTTTATATATTCTATCGCCTGGTCTCAAACCGTTTCTGTTTGCAGAAAAGCCATCTCTGACGCTGACTATAGTAAGCATGCTGTCCATATTCGCAACTGTTATCCCAAGCCCGACATAAGAGCCGTTAGTCAATAGGTCTATGTCTTCAGTTTCATATTCATTCATATAATTTGTATAAGGGTCAAGGGATTCGAGCATCCCATTGATTCCGTCAAGCACTAACTCTTCGGGATCAATCTCTAATACATAATTATTAGATATTTGCCTGAATACTGCTCCGAACAGTTCGAAAGATTTATTTATTTTATAGTATTGATCATCCTGATCGTCAAAGGATTCGTCTGCGTTGGCAATAATTACAAATGACAAAACTGACAGAAGAACTAATAATATTTTATATCTCATAATTTAAACTATATTTAAAACTTAGAATTAATATACTCTCTAATTTTATAAATGTTGATCCTTTCTTGTGCCATACTGTCTCTTTCGCGTATCGTTACTGTTTCATCTTCCAAAGATTGTCCGTCCACAGTAACACAATAAGGTGTCCCTATCTCATCCTGACGGCGATAACGTCTTCCTATTGCACCAGAGGTATCGTATTGAGCTTTGAATGATTTTTGTAAATCGCGGTATATCTTGTGAGCCATTTCCGGCATACCATCTTTATTGACTAAAGGAAATACCGCAACAGTGAGTGGAGCCAGATGAGGCTTGAATCTCATTACTACCCGCTTCTCTGTTTTTCCTTTATCATCTGTTATTTCTTCTTCGTCATACACATTGCAAAGCAGCGCCATAAGTGTACGTGTAACTCCGCCAGAGGTTTCTACCACGTAAGGAACAAATCTATCTTTGTTAACTGTATCTACATACTCCAATTTTTTACCGGAAAATTCCTGATGGTGCGATAGATCGTAATCTGTTCTTGAGTGGATTCCCTCCACCTCGCCCCATCCAAATGGGAACATTGCTTCAATATCTGTTGCCCTTGCAGCATAGTGAGCTAACTTATCATGATCTTTGAATCGCAGGTTCTCTTCTTTGAAGCCAAGCTCCATGAACCAGTTCCAGCGTTGCTCTTTCCAATAATCGAACCATTCATTTTCAGTGCCGGGTTTTACAAAGTATTGCATTTCCATCTGTTCGAATTCGCGGGTGCGGAAAAGGAAATTCTTTGTGTTTATCTCGTTGCGGAAGGCCTTGCCAATCTGGGCTATTCCGAAAGGTACTTTTAGTCTTGCGGTTTCCATCACATTTTTGAAGTTAACATATATACCCTGAGCAGATTCGGGGCGCAGAAATATTGCGTTCGAGCTATCCTCGACAGGACCGATGAATGTTTTGAACATCAGATTAAAATTTCTTACCTCAGTCCACTCCTTAGAGCCGGAAACTGGGTCAGTAATACCAAATTCGATTATCAGGTCGTAATAGTCTGACGGCTCAATGGCTTTAGCAAGCTTTGCCTCTAACTCGTCGGCTTTATCTGTCTTTTTCTTTTTTCTAAGTTTTTCGATGAATTCTTCAATTAGATTATCAGCGCGGTAGCGTGCTTTGCTTTGCTTGCTGTCTATCATCGGGTCGCTGAATTGAGTAAGGTGGCCGCTTGCCTCCCATGTGCGGGGGTGCATAAGAATTGCTGCATCAATGCCTTCGATGTCATCGCGATATGTCATGGCTCGCCACCATGAGTCCCTGATATTTCTAAGTAATTCTATTCCATTAGGACCAAAATCCCAACAGCCATTAAGCCCTCCGTATATTTCCGATGATTGAAATACAAAGCCTTTACGCTTGGCAAGAGATATAATTGTGTCTAAACCTATCATTTTCTTTCCTATATGTTTTTATAAAATTGCTTTTTATTAAAACTTTTAAAATACGAAAGATAAAGACATTATAATAATTCTATTTTATTTGCTCCTGCATTCAAAACGGTAACGATACAAAAATGCCAGCGCCGAACTTCCCGCTTCCCAACGGACCTATACCCCAACGGGCATCAAACCTCAGAAATATTACGTTACTGATGAAAATTGGTATCCTGCTGAGGCCGAAGCCAATTTCATTATAATTATCATTCTTAGTCTGTAAATAATATACCCGGCGGTCAGAGAAATATCTCCCGGTAGAAGCGGCAAGTATCAATTCTAAACCGCGATTGTCATAGGTCGGCAGCCCAAGAAATCGCCACCAGATGTCTGTCAGATTGTATTCAGCGTGAGCTGCCCAGTACTCGGTGCCACCATAAGCAGCTATTGGTGCTGAATAGAAGCCACCCATACCGCTATTTATCAAATAGGTATTCCTCATTCTGAATTGCTCCTGAAGCGGCAGACTCTTTGAGCCAAGTCCGCCCTCAGCTTTTAAGTGCAGCTTCATTGGAGAATAGCCGGTTCTGAAGGTTGAGAATTCTATCTCGGCAGAACCCTGAATCCATCGGAAAGGATTTGAGCCGTCTGACAGCTCCCCATATTTGCTATCTAATTGCAATTTATATTGCAGATCAGTTCCGATAGCAAATGGACTATAGCTTCCATATTTAATGCCAAGAGATATTGATCTGTAATCCCCATCATCTATTTTTGGGTTTTCCCGCCACAGATCATTTGAAAATATAGAGCGATTTGTAGATTTGTCTAAGCTGAAATGTCTCGCGTTTTCAAATTCTGTTTCAATAGTAAATCTGTTAAAGCGATAACGAATACCTGCATTATAGCCATCTTTTTGAAAATGATCGTAATAATCAGTATGGAATAATGCGGCAAAAGCTGTGTTCAAAATCATGGGGTAGCTATCGTCATTGCTTACTGTGCGAATATCAGAAAAAACAGAAGCATAAACATCGAGGTGTCTCGTTAAAACATTTCTGAAATTCAGAGATAATACGCCATAAGGTTTTTGCTGTCCGAAAGAGTAATACCCCAAGCCATTTATTGAAAAGAGATCATATTTGTAATCCAAATCAAGCCCAGCGGATATCGAAGCAACTCTGTTGAAGTTCAGATATGGTGATATATCTACCGGCAACCATCCACTTTCTGATTTTTGCGGCGTACTATCCTCAATAGAAACGAGACTATCTATCTCGATATACATTTCTTTTTCTCGCTCTGAAATTTCTCTAAGCGAGTTTTTTTCCCAGAAACCAATACCTGCTGAATCTGCCAGTTTGGCAACTGTGAGCAGAGTGCGATCGCCTGCTCTATATCTTCGTGTAGAGTCTATAGCACCTGTCAGAGTGTCTTTTTCAAAGCCAAAGTTGGTATCATAGCCAAATCTATCCTTATATATATAATCGGGCAATTCCTGATTGACTTGTATATCGCTGTAAATGCTTGTTGCATTCAAATCTAACTTTACTTCCATCATGCCCTTTATTACCTGAACATCTGCTTTGGCTGATACAAATAAGTAAGTCGGGCACCAGATATCCCTTTCTACTTCGCTGAATTTCTCGATGAATTTCAAATCCTCCAGAAAAGTAATACTTGTATTCTTTGATGGCTTAAGGTCTAACTCTATTAGGTTGTATGTCTTCTCTACTATATTGATAGTACCCTCGAAGCACGGGAATGTACTCGTGTTTGGTATCACCTTTATTACGTAGATATATCTGTCGTCAAGGAAAGTTTTATCGAGCATTTCAAAGTCATAATACGCAAAAGCATCACTGCTAAGTGGTGTGGTCAGCTTAGTATTAAGAAAATCTATTTCATCGCTATAAAAGTTAATAAAATCGCCAATCGCCAATAAATTATTCTGAGCTTCCATATTTGATGTCTGCCTTCTATGAAGTATCTCAACGTGCTTTTTTTTCTTTTCATGATCAGTTTTTACATCAGAAAAAGTTTCCATAACGAACATTTTGAATTTATCTGGGGCTTTGTCGCCTATAGTGCCGGATAGTGAAAAGCCAGAGCCATCGGAGCCAGCTTCAAATATATCACCACCCAGCTCCATTACGAGTTTGGAATAAAGAGTCCCCTGGAAAGTCTTCAGTTTGTTTACATTCTCCTCTTTCCTCACTATAGCTCTCCGGATAACTTCGTTAACGTCTATGTCTGCTTCCTTAGTAACGCCCTTCAGCATAATGGTCCCAGGCTTTAAGTAAACTATAAGAGTGTCTGTTTTTGGATCAACTTTTAATTCCTTACTATAATAGCCAAGAGAAGATATTTTAAGAGTTTGATTTCCGCTTAAAAAAGGAATTCTGAATTTCCCCCGCGAAGAGCTATAAGTTCCTTTGGTAGTATTCTTGATTTTAATTGTTGCTCCGGGGATTGCTTCTTTTGTTTCTTCGTTATAAACTTCACCATAAACTGAATAATCTGCAATTAAGTAAGAATAGGCGAAGAGTAGGGAAACTGCATTAATAATCAATAACTTAGTAAGTTTAATCATCATAAATATCTACTCCAGATTATTTGTTATTATCATTATAGTAATTTAGTGAAAAATATTTCTTTTACTAATTCTTTTATATATAACAATTATTGTTCAAATAATAAAGCTATATATTATGTTAATACGTTATACAGTGATTCTGATGATATGTTTCAACTATTTTGTTTTTGCTCAGGATTTCCCCGGTGGAGCAAACCCTAATGACAATAGAACTAACAAAAGTGCTTCACCCGGATTATACGCAGGCTTCGCCGTAAAAGGAGCAAACCTGATGGACGATTGGGGAGTTGAGCTTGGCGCCCGGCTCGGCGGGTTCTTGGATGATCATTTTATCGTCGGTGCAGGATTATATTATTTATTCACTCAAACTATACATTACAAAACTTATGACTCTTCTGTAGAGCCTCATCTGCGACTTGCATACGGCGGCGCAGAAGGTGAGCTACATTTGAATTTGCATAAACACGTGAGTATATCAGCTTTTCTCGGAGCGTACATAGGTCAGATAAACGAAGGTGTAAGATCAGATATTGATATTTCTCACGATCTGGTCGGAGATTGGATGTATTCATTAGAGCCAGGGATATCACTCTACGTTCGTATATTGGAAAATATTTCTATCGGATTAAGCTATCATTATCGCAGTAGCTTTGATGTTGATTTCAAGACATTGACCAATGATGATCTAAGCGGGCATATACTATCGCTTAGCATTCTTAGTATTTCAGATTAATTGCCATAGTGTTCTGAAGAATAGGATTAAACTAATTAAATAATTCATGAGCCATATCTCCTGTATTAGGCAATATAACATAAAAATTAATGTTTCTGCCAATTATCTTGTAATCTTTCTTGATGCCTGCCATCGCCAATTATTTGGAAATCTACCATATTTTACTTATGTTTAAATATAACAATAGATAACCAATACCATAAGGACTGATATGAAGCAAAAACTACTCTTTTTGGGGATTTTCTCCATAATCTTCTCTGCTTTTCTTTTTTCAAGTGGTGATCCATCAAATCTTGGAAAATATAAATACGAAGATTTCCAAACTCCTCAATATTGCGGAACCGCCTGCCATCAGGACTTCTATTATCAATGGCAACAAGC
>CAYQTZ010000076.1:3684-10085 GCA_964420565.1 uncultured Hyphomicrobiales bacterium | reverse complement strand
ATAACCTATAGCCAATAATGCAAAAGCTAATATAATTGCTTTGCGAAAGCCCATAGAATCAGCCCAAGCACCAGTAAAGGTAGGCATAAAATAAAGCCCTGCAGAGAATATACCTCCTATCCATCCGGCTTCGACATCATTGAAACCAACGACTCTGCTTAAATAGATTGAAATTGAAATGAACATTGCATAAAATGCTGCGCGTTCGAGCAATTCTACGAAGTTGGCAGTCCAGAAAGTTTTTGGGAACTTATATTTTTCGGGTGTTGTGATAGCTTTTGCAGACAATATTTAGCTCCTGATTAATTCATTAAACAAAAATAATTAATCGCAAATTTAATAAAGTTTTTGTAAAGAGAGATGATTTTTTGAAAAAATATAAATAGTTTACAAATTATTAATAGATAGCAACAAGAAATGAACAAAGAATAAAAAATATTTGTTTGATTAAACTAATATCTTTATTTTTAGTACAATGTTTGATCAACTAATACGGTTTATTCAATTATGGCAATTTTTGGGATAGAAAGCAACGGAAGATTGGAGAAAACTGCACTCTATTATAATGGAGAGCAGATTGGCGGCGTAAAAGAGATATTTCTTAATTTGGACGAAGACGGCACATTGGACTCTATTATCCAATACGAAGGTAAGGACAAGCAATCTTACACTAAGAATATTTTTCGGGATTATTTGACAAACCTTAGAGTTACCGAGCCTACATTCACCGAAGAGGAGGCAGCAGAGCTTCAGTTACTTGAGATAGAAAGCGACGGCGATATAGAAAACACTTTGGTGTTTCTGAACGACGAAAATTTAGAAGGTATAGTAAGCGTACTTATTCATATTAAAGCCACTCAGGAGCCAAACAGCTTGCATAAGTTCTTTGCAGGCAAGAGATACGTTCCTGATCATATAGAATTTAAAGCAGAAATAGTTTTTAGAAATGAAGATAATACTATAGAAACGGAGGAAATATTCTAATGACCAAAAAAAGTTTTTTAAAAGGATTCATGGCATTTATTGTAGTCGCTCTTATGTGGATGTTCATCGCACCTGATATTCTCGATGCTCGCCGAGGTTCCAGCGGAAGACGCAGTTTCGGCGGGTCGCGTAGTAAATCTACAAAAACAACAAATAAAACCAGAACACCGGCGAAGAAACCAACAGCAACAGCCCAAAGAAATACAGGCCCCAAACCCAGCTTTGGCGGTACAAGATTAAATTCAAGCAAGAATTATACACAAAAATATGGTGCACCGCGTAAAACAGAAACCAGAACCATGAAAAACGCTCAGGGGCAGAACCAAAGATATGTTATGAATAGCTATGGCGGCTATGGAAGCGGATTGATGACTGGCTACATGATGGGTGCCACTCCATTTTTATGGTCAACGCCTTTTCATCCTGCGTTTTATTACAGCAGACCATATTATGTAAATAATCCTGATGGGACTATCGGGGTTTATCCTCCCACTTTTTCGTGGAGTAAAGTTTTCTTTACCTTAATTGTTGTAGGAATTATTGTTTATATAATATATATAATTATCAGAAATAAAAAAAGAAGAGCCAGAAGCGAATCGCAATCATCTTTCGTTTAAAATTTCTTCTAAATATTTTTTAATAACTCCTTTTATACTACATAATAATATAGAGGGGAAATTCCTTTTTGCTTTGATATGAAAATTAACGAAAAACAAATATACTCAGCTCTAAAAAAGTATTTTGGATTTGATGAATTCCGTACAGCTCAGAAAGACATTATCATTGACGTTCTTAATAATGAAAACGTACTTACGGTAATGCCCACAGGAGGCGGAAAATCTTTATGCTATCAATTGCCGTCTTTGTTTTTCGAGGGTACTACAATAGTCATTAGTCCTCTGATAGCACTAATGAAAGATCAGGTGGATAAGCTTCAGCAAAATAATTTCCCTGCAGAGTTTATTAATAGCTCCGTATCTTTCAATATTATCAATGAAAGATTACGAGATGCTGCAAATGGCAAATATAAGTTACTATATGTAGCTCCCGAACGATTGGAAAGCAGAGATTTCAGGAATCATCTAAAGGATATCAATCTATCATTCTTGGCTATTGACGAAGCTCATTGCATTTCTGAATGGGGGCACGATTTCCGACCTGCTTACAGATCTATTGTCGAAAGTTTCGATGACTTCAAAGACGTTAATACAATAGCACTTACTGCAACTGCTACCCCTGAAGTGCAGGATGATATTATTGATTCACTACAATTAAAAAATCCTAAAAGATATGTAACTGGTTTCAACCGTGATAATCTGTCATATTTCACTGTGGAAACTAACGATAAAGTAAAGCGACTTGCGGAAATAGTCAAAATTGAAAAAACCGGCTCGAATATTATCTACTGCGGCACTCGCAAACGGGTTGAGCAGTTCGCAGATGCTTTGAAAAAAGAAAAGATTAGCGCTGTGCCATATCATGCCGGCTTTCCAGAAAAATACCGCAAATATGCTCAGGAAGAGTTCCTTACCGGCAAAGTAAGCGCCATAGTGGCTACGAACGCCTTCGGTATGGGCATTGACAAGCCAGATGTAAGAAATGTAATACATCTTGATCTGGTTCAGACATTAGAAGCCTATTATCAGGAAGCAGGGCGAGCGGGCAGAGATGGCAAGCCCTCAAGATGCACTTTGATATTCACCGCAGCCGACAGAGATTTGCAGGAATTTTTCATTGAAACTACATATCCGCCTATTAGTGATATTAAAGAAGTATATGAAACTATATACGATATCAATAATGTAGCTATTGGGAAAAAGCCACAAACCCCAGTGCTTTATAGTGAATATCAGATAGCAAATCTGGCGGGGGTATCCAGCTATTCAGTACGCGCTATATTTAACTTTTTCGAGAGAAATAAAATACTACATAGCGGCCAAGGAAATGGCGCTGCTAAGATACAATTCACCGCTACCAAGGAAAGAATCAAGGAATACTTCCAAAATATTGACGAAAACAGACGGAACGTGCTCGAAGCATTACTGCGATATATAAGCTCTGATGCTTTCAACCATGAAGTAGAGTTTAGCTTGAAGAGCTTTTTGAAAAAGTATATGATTCGCGAAATGGAGCTTCGGCAAGCTGTAGAATCCTTTGAATATGCAAGGATACTGAACTTCGAGATGCCAGGTGTAACTAATGGGATCACACTATCACAAAAACGAATGCCTTTCAGCAAGCTTGACATTGATTTCGATAGGTTTTACGAACGAAAACGCAGAGCTTACGAGAAGCTCGACAAAGTAATTGAATACGCTACCACTAATGAATGTAAACGGAATTTTATCCTTGAGTATTTTCACGATTTCAGCATGACCGGCGTTTGCGGCAAATGTAGTAGTTGCTTGAGTCTGGACACCAAACCATCTGAAAATAATGCCAGAAATGATTACCTACAGACAAATATAATAATTGCTGCTGCACAATTAGAAGGGTATTGCGGAGTTGCTACTCTGACAGATTTCCTTGTTGGTAAACTCACACAGAGAATCAATGATCTTGGAATAGCTTCGCAAGGGGTTTTCGGTAGTTGCAAGGATTATACTGAACTCGAAGTAATCGCTGAAATAGACAACGCTATCTTCGATGGATTAGTAAACAGAGTTAAAGATATTTCTACTACTATATCTGCTACTAAAAAAGGCATTAAAAAAATCGGTATTAAACCCAAACAACTTGATATTAATAATGCTGTTCAAATCAATGATGATTCTGATAAACTCTACCACCAGCTAAAAGAACTGCGGGAGCAGCTTGCTTCTGTAAAAAATATTCAGCCAAGAAGCATTACTACCGATAAAACACTGCGGCTTATTGCTATGAAAATGCCAGATAGCACTAAATCCCTGCTTAATGTAAAAGGTGTGGGCAAAGCATTCATAAGCCATTATGGCGATACATTCATTAAGAAAATTTCAGAGTTTGTAAATAATGTAAGTACAGATGAAAAGCAGCCGACAAACGATGAGCTTACCTTAGTTGACAAAGTAGTAAAATTAGTTAGAGATGGCAAAGATATTATTGATATTGCCTCAACACTTTCAATCTCAAAAGGTGCTGTAGCTAAGGCCATTCAGGAGGCCATAGAAGCAGGCGAAAAATTTGATAGATCAACTTTCTTTTTGAAAAATGAGTATTCAAAGATTCTTAAAGCTGTAAAAGCTAACCCAAGGGCTGCTCTCAGCGATATAAGAGCAAATAGCAAAGTGGAAATGGAATACTCTCTGCTAAGAGTAACAGTAGCATTTGCAAGGAAAGACCTTGGATTCTAAGTGTGAAGCTTCGAAATCCAATAATGCACAATATCGCTTACCTGCTTCGAATCGCTTCTTCTTATCCTCTTGTTAAGATTTTCTGTAATATTTTTTAATCTCTTGTTTTCCTGCACAGTGTCTAAGTTTTTTCGGCGCATAGCAATCAAAGCCATATTTATTACGTCCTCTTTTTCTTTGAGGATTGGCTTTGCTGGCTCATATCTTTTCGGAGAAATTTCCTGTTTTCTGGAAATATCTATATTTTTGTTATCGAATGGACGATAAATTTTTTTTGCCATCGCTTCTGCCTTAAATTATAAATGATTTAATTTTAAAAATGCTCATAATCATATATCGTTATTATACAAAATATTTTTTAATAGTGCAATTTTTTTATTTTTTTCGATTTTTTTCTTGATTCGATTATTTTTCGTAATTTACTTTCTTTGTAAGATAATAGAAAATAAAATGATGGCTGAAGAACAAATTAGAAATGTAATACGCGACACCCGCAGAGGAATAAAATACGTAATTTGGTCAGTAAAAAAGCTGAACCGCGACGAAATGATGAAAGTAATACGCTTTCATAATTACAACCCATTAAACCTGAGGCCCGGCAAAGATGCCGTAGTCGAAATAAATGCCGATGATATGGACTTATGATTCTATAAAACACCTATTTATTATTTATTAGAGCTATAATTAACTCGTGGGTTTTTTGAATACCACCTCTTGCATCTATCATTTTTACTCTATCCGGTTCGCTCTTAGCAATTTCACGGAAGCCCGCAAGAACTCTTTTGAAGAAATCATCTCCAGACATCTCCATGCGATCTAAATCCTTTTGGTCAGTACGATTTTTTGCTTCGCTCAAAGGTAAATCGAGATAAATAGTTATATCAGGCGTTGTTCCTGATGTAGCAAAATTATGGATACTCTTGAGTTGAGTAACCGGCAAGCCCCTGCCATATCCCTGATAAGCGGTTGTAGAGTCATAAAATCTGTCGGAAAGTACGTAAATCCCTTTTTTTAGAGATGGCTTGATAATTTTTTCTGTGAGATCGGCACGCGCAGTCTCAAAAAGCAGCATCTCGGCAATTATACTGATGTCTTCTTTTGAATGAAGTAA
The DNA here is from genome assembly GCA_964420565.1 of uncultured Hyphomicrobiales bacterium. GTDB lineage: Bacteria > Bacteroidota > Ignavibacteria > Kapaibacteriales > UBA2268 > CAYQTZ01. The sequence goes on along the minus strand of CAYQTZ010000076.1, from coordinate 4,658 downwards.
GATTTCTCTGATCCTCTCGGAAAAATCTGTGCCTCCCGGCTCTCGTATAATGATGTTTTTAATTCCTTTATTATCTAAATACTCTGACAGTAATTTTATCTGTGTAGATTTGCCGCATCCATCTATTCCTTCGAATGTAATGAACATTTATTTCCCTTTCAGTTATTTATCTTTACCTTCTATGATAACAACAAATTCGCCTTTTATCGTTCCTTTATTTTTCATAACATTCAAGCATTCAGCTATACTTCCCCTGATGAATTCTTCGTGTATCTTGCTGATCTCGCGTGCGATGCAGATCCTGCGTTCGCTGCCAAGAGCTTCTGAAAGCTGTAATAATAATCTTGGTATGCGGTAAGGCGATTCATATAATATCATAGTGCAATTTTCATCGGCGAGAGATTTAATAAAAGTGTTCCTGCCTTTTTTTTGTGGTGGGAATCCAAAGAATTTAAATCTGCTGACTGGAAGCCCCGAACCAGTCAGTGCAGGTACAAAAGCTGTGGCTCCGGGCAAGGGAAACACAGGGATATTCCTTTCAGTAGCCTCTCTGACCAGACGAAAAGCCGGGTCAGATATGCCAGGACTTCCTGCGTCAGTTACCACTGCTACCGAGTTGCCTTTGTCTATTTCATCAATTATAAATTTAGTTTTTTCTTTTTCATTATGCTCATGATAACTTTCCAATCTTTTAGCGAATATTTCATAATGTTTGAGCAAAATACCTGTGTGGCGGGTATCCTCGCAGCAGAGTATGTCGGCATTCGCTATTACACGCAGTGCCCTTAGCGTAACGTCTTCCAGATTCCCTATTGGCGTTGGAACGAGGTATAAGCCTACTTCTAATTTTTCATTATTAATGCTTTTTTCGGTCATTATTTTTTGTTTTTCCTTATCTCTTTAAAAAAATTTGATATTATCAGCGAACATTCCTTTTCCAATATTCCACCAATAACGTTGCAGCGGTGGTTTAA
>CAYQTZ010000076.1:0-3674 GCA_964420565.1 uncultured Hyphomicrobiales bacterium | reverse complement strand
AGATGAGTTGCGGTATTCTGGACAGCACTATTGCTCCGGCACACATAGGGCAAGGTTCGAGCGATACATATAGTGTGCAATCTATCAGGTGCTTATAGCCCGCTTTCTCTATTGCATTATTAATAGCTATCATCTCTGCATGGTGCAATGCGTTACTGTCTTTCTCGACTCTGTTATAACCAACAGCAAGGACTTCCCTATCTTTGATGATCACTGCCCCGATTGGCACATCTCCGTGCTTAGAAGCAATGAATGCTTCGTTAATAGCCATCCGCATAAAATATTCGTGATGTTCGATATTATACTTATCTCTACACATAATTAGAATTTCAGAAGCTTGCTCATACCGGCTTTTAAAGTTTCCTCTTTTTTTGCAAAGCAGAGCCGAAGCATAGAATGACCTTCCTCAGATTCAGAATAAAACACCGATGGCGGAATAGTAGCTACGCCATATTCTTTGACGAGCATTTCTGCACATTTGATATCATTTATTTTTTTATCTTCAGGAATATCAACCATCATAAAATAGCTGCCTTTGGGTAAATGCGGTATAAAGGAAGAATCGGTCAGTTGGTTGAACATAAAATCTCTTTTTGATTCATATAGATCCCGAAATTCCGGCAAATATTCATCTAAACGGCTAAACCCATAAGCCATAGCTATCTGCCCCGGTGTATTAACGGCAAAAGCGGTCCACTGGTGAACTTTTTGAATTGCCGCACTAAGGGAAGGATCAGCAATAGCAAAGCCGATTTTCCATCCAGTCATGCCAAATGTCTTGCCAGTAGAAGAAATAGAGATAGTTCTTTCTCTCATTCCGGGAAGCGTGATCATGGGTGTATGCTTTATGTTATCAAAAGTAAGAAATTCATATACTTCGTCACTGATTACTAACAAGTCATTTTTCTTAGCAATATTTGCAATTATTTCTAATTCATCTAAAGAATATATTTTCCCAGTGGGGTTATGTGGATTATTCACAATTATCATTTTAGTTTTGTTGTTTATGACATTTTCCAATTCTTCGGCATCAAAACTAAAATCTGGCTTCTTAAGCGTAACATATTTCGGAGTACCTCCTGCCAGAATTACATCAGCATGGTAAGCATCATAATATGGTTCGAATAAGATCACTTCATCGCCATCCTGAATAAGTGCGTTGATAGTTGAGAATAGTGCTTCGGTAGCGCCAGCCGTTACTGTGATCTCTTTTTCGGGGTCAAAGACCAGATCGTATTGTTTTTTATATTGCTTCTGAACCTCATGCCTCAGCGATTGTGTGCCATTAGATGGAGCGTATTGGTTTTTACCTGCTTTCATAGCGTTATACATTTCATCCATCAGCCATCTTGGTCCGTCGAAATCAGGAAAACCCTGCCCGAGATTTACAGCTTTATAATCAATAGCCATTTTGCTCATAGTAGAAAAAATGGATGTAGGCATAGCAGAAATTCTTTTCGTATAATATTTGCTTGGCATATTTTTCCTTTGAAAATTAAAGTATTTGAGAAATATATAATATATTTAATATAATGAATATGAGTAAAATCATATCTAAATAAAACAGCTTCTATTAATAAACATATCCCCTATCCAAAAAATACAGTTTTTAAAATAAGCAATAATTAGAGGTAAATCAAATTTTTTGTACTATTGGTCGAATATTTTTATAATTAAATGATATAAATTAAGACCATTGTAAAATCTCATAATTGATCCATCCCCATCGCTCCCTTACTAAGAGAGAGTAAATCCTTGTTATAATTAGATATAGCGCCTCCCCTCTTTGCAAGAGTGAACCAAGGGGTGTTTCCATTAAATATATCAGCTTTACGCTCACCACAATTAAGTAGTCTTCCACCGGGCTATTCAACAAACATCATCTGAGCCGGTTCATTTATCAAGTATTTTTAAGATAGTGTTTATTTGTGATATTGTAATTCTTTGTAAATTGGTGTATTCTAGTCCAAATTCAATTTTTTCCTTTCTGTTTCGTGTTAATATTATATGTTTTTCAAAGAATTAGAAAACTTAACATTGGAGACGACATGAAAAAGAAAATACTTTATATATTGGCTGTGCTTTTATTTACATTGCCAGTAAAAGCTTTTTATCAGGATTCTTTGATGCTTGAAATGAGCGACGGGATAAAACTTTTCACAAGGGTATATTATCCAGATACTTCTCTTACTCCTTCTGACTACCCGCTACCCGTAATATTAGTCAGAACAGCTCACGCAGTTGGATTATATGACCAATCTATGTATGACCAGATCATTCTGCAGATTACGGATGTAAAAAGATACATATTGATAGAGCAGGATTTTAGGGGAAGAGAGAAATCCGAGGGCGCTGCTACTTTTTTCGAGACCGAAAAGCAGGATGGTTCCGAAACAATTGAATGGATAGCTGAGCAGGAATGGTGCGACGGCAATGTTGCCATGTTTGGTTTCAGCGGTCTGGCTATGGCTCAGTATCTTGCCGCCACTGACCAGCCCGAACATTTCGTCTGTGGCTTCCCTATGGTTGGTGCGTGGAATGGATACGAACAAATAGCATATCCGGGAGGTGAATACCGATATGAAATAGAACAATGGTTTGAGACCAATCATCTTTCGAACGAAGCTATAGATTCAGTGAAAGCAAATTACAACTATAATGAATCATGGGACTATCTGAACATGAATCTCTTTGCTAAAGATATTAAAGTGCCATTTATGCATCTTGACGGATGGTATGGTGTCTTTATGCCGGGAGCTATCGAGGCATTTTATCAGCTTAATTATCATGGCGGCGACGGAGCAAAAGGCAACCAGCGTTTGATAGTTGGCCCATGGACACATAATTCTGCGATATTGGATGACAACAGATCCGGTGAATTTCAATTCCCCAATATTCAAATTGGGACTAATACTATTCTTAGGGCATTGAACTGGTTTGACTATATAATCTTTGGGGATGACAATTATATAGCTGACGAAAAACCAATTAAACTATATCTTATGGGCCCTTTCGACTCGGAAGATTACTGGAATGATTGGTTAGAATTTGACGACTGGCCCTTTGATGATACTGATACTCTTACTTTCTATCCTGATGGCAATCAAATGATGGATTTCGATGTTCCTGACGAAGATTCAGTGAAGTTCAGTTTTAATCCTGCAGATCCTGTTTATACAGCAGGTGGGAGTAATTTTTCCATACCTGCCGGACCTTTCCACCAATCAGATTCCGTTTGGTTCAGGAATGATGTGCTGATATTCGTAACGCCAACTTATCAGGATCCGTTTGATATATTCGGAAAAATAGAAGCTAAGATATATATGTCTTCGGATGTGTTCGACACAGACATTACGGCTAAGCTCGTTGATATGTATCCAAACGGCAGACGTGTACTTATTACCGATGGAATAAAGATGGCTCGCCACCGCATTAGCTACGAAAGGGAAGATTTTCTGACGCCCTCCACTATTTATGAACTGTCTGTAGATTTGAATTATATGGCATATACCATCGCTCCGGGGCACAGGCTGGGGCTTGCTATAAGCTCCTCAAATTTCCCAAGATTCGCCGTTAATCCAAATACAGGTGCCGCAGTGAATTCAGCTACAGAGATGATATCACTCGCTACAAATACAATATATTTTGGCGGAGACAACGCCTCAAAGATCATT
>CAYQTZ010000075.1:0-10139 GCA_964420565.1 uncultured Hyphomicrobiales bacterium | reverse complement strand
CCCCATACCCGCTTACAGAGTGCGTATCCCCCAAAGCCAATCAATTATTGTGCCTTTTTTCTATCTTTAGCAAATTTTATTTGAAAAAACATAATTGCATTCATTAAAAAATCTAAATTATAACAAAGATCAGCAATATAATTCTTTAATTATACTGCGGTTTAAATAAACCCAGTCAGAGTAGAGTATTACATTATTAATATTTATTCATAAATATTTCTCACATAAGTATATTTACTGTTTGGTATTCTTTAAAATTTGCTTATATTTATTAATTATATTGAATCAGTGTTTGTAAATTATGAAAAAGGTAAATTATGGCTCTATCAGATGATTTACTGGGCTATGAAGAAGACGTACAGGAAGAAGAGGATTCGCAGTTAGATAAATACATCACATTCACATTAGGACAAGAAGAATTTGCTATTGAGATACGTTATGTGGTAGAAATAGTTGGTTTGCAAAAAATTACTGAATTGCCTGATATGCCTGAATTTGTCAAAGGTGTTATTAATCTCAGAGGCGAGGTATTCCCAATCATAGACGTACGTAAGCGGTTCAATATGAAGGAAATACCATACACCGACCGGACTTGTATAATAATTGTTTCTATAGAGGATACAAGTATTGGCTTAATAGTTGACGAAGTCTCTGAAGTATTGGATATAAAACCCGATAGCATTTCCGGCTCTCCCAAAACAGGTAGTAAAAGTCACGGCAGATTCATTAAAGGAATTGGCAAAGTAGATGATGAAGTCAAGATCATACTCGATATTGAAAAGATACTAAGCGAAGAAGAGATCGCTGATGTGATGGAAATTTGATTTTTAAAATATTAAAATTTATATGTAACATGGAAGAACCAAAATTTGATAAAACAGCGTTTGAAGTCGTCAATGGTTTTAGCAATGCTTCAGATTCAGATAAGGAGTATTGGAAGTCGAAAACACCCGAGAAACGTCTTCAAGCCGCAGAATTACTTAGGAGACAGGTTCATGGTGAAAATTACGCTGATCAAGGATAATTACAAATGGTTGAAATCCCAGTTGACATAAAAAACAGTATTCTTAAGTACTTAAATGAGCTTGAGAATTTGAATATTAAGATAGAAAAAGCTATTTTGTTTGGTTCTTATGCAAAAGGTACTAACAATGAATGGAGTGATATTGACATTGCTTTGATCTCAAAGAATTTTTCAGGTTCCAGATTTCAGGATAGGTTTATGTTAGCTGAACCAACAGTTCATATTAACAGCTCAATATCTCCATTACCTTACAGACCTGAAGACTTTGTTCCTTCAGATCTATTTGTAAAGGATATCATGGAGACAGGAATTGAAATTAATTAGAGAATATTTGAAATATTGGAGTCATTTTATGATAAAGGTACGCGAAGCGATTTTCAAAAAAGGGCAGATCATTTTAGAAGATTTAGATTTGCCGGATAACACTAAGCTTTTGATAATGTTCGAATCTAATGAGCAAGACAAAGATCAGAAGAGCGACCTGTATCCCGATTTGCCTGAAGGAATAATACTTGATAAAAAAGAAGGTCCTATTAATGAATTGAAGAGTTTTTCGGAAAATCCTGTAGATTTCCAAAGAAATATCAGAGAAAATGAATGGAACTAAGATTTTTATTCGACACAAATGCTGTTATAAACTTATTTAGAGAGAATAAGTCTTTATATGGCATTAAGTATTATTTTTCAATTATCACTGAATTGGAATTATTGTTTTATGTCAATATAACAAAAGAAGAAAAACTATTTTTAAAAGAGTTTTGTAATGAGAATGGAAGAATAAATGTTAATAACTATTTAATAAGTGATATTGTTATAGTTAGAATGGAACACAATTTAAAACTGCCAGATGCAATTATTTGTGGTACTGCTTTGAGATATAAACTTACACTTGTTACTGATGATATTAAATTGCAAAAAGTGAATGGTTTAGATGTTTTATCTTTCAAAAACTTATTGAAAAAAGTAACTTAATAATTAATTGAATATAAAGCTATATGTATATTTATAAATTAGGAGAAAACTTATGAAAATTGGTGTGAAACTTGCCTTAGGTTATGTAATAATAACTATTTTTCTTGTTGTTACTGCTCTTATATCTATTTTGGGTTACCAGACATTACAATCCGACATTGATGATCTGATAAAGGACAAATACGAAAAAACGGTGGAAGCTAATAACATTATTGATAACATCAATATTATTGCTACCTCGCTGCGTAACCTTTTGATCTATGATCCAAGTCTTCACGAAACACAAATGAAGCAATTACAGAATGGGAGAGAGGAAATACTTAGAAGTGTTGCTTATCTGGATTCGACTATCACTTCAGATGAAGGCATAAAAAAGATGAATGCCTTAAAATCTGCAAGGGAAGTATTCGTAGCCAATCAGGATAAATTCATCGAGCTCGAAACAAATGAGCTTATTGATGAGGCAACTCTATTCTTGCAAAGTGAATTAAGGGATACCCAGTTAGCATATATGGCTTCTATCAATGAGTTAATTGATTACCAGAATATGCTGATGGCTGAAACTGCTGCCAAAGCTGAAGAGAATGTCTCATCTTCTACGATGCTCATTATTATCTTATTGATCGTAGCATTGATAGCAGCTATTGTTGTCGCATTCTTTGTAACCAGAAGCATAACCAAACCTATTGCCGCATCTATTCAAGCTGCTGATAGTATTGCCAATGGCAATATGAATGTTACCCTTGATACAGACAGAAAAGACGAAACAGGTAAACTTATGGCTGCCATGAAAACTATGGCAGAGAGTATTAAAGGTATGGTAAGCGAGGTCAAGAATCTTTCTGAGAATGCAATTAAAGGTAATCTCGACGTAAGAGCCGAAGCAAACAATTATAATGGTGATTACAAAGAATTGGTTCAGGGCATTAACGCAACTCTGGATGCTGTGATAAGTCCATTGAACGTAACCGCCGAATATGTTGATAGAATATCCAAAGGCGATATACCTCCTAAGATAACAGATGATTATAAAGGCGATTTCAACGAGATAAAGAATAATCTAAACGTATGTATAGATGCCGTTAATGCACTCGTTGACGATTCTGCGATGTTAACTAAAGCCGCCGCAGAAGGCAAGTTAGACACTCGTGCAGATGCTTCCCGCCATGGTGGAGACTTCAGAAGAATTGTCGAAGGAGTAAATAGCACTCTCGATAATGTAATTGGTCCTTTGAACGTAGCCGCAGAATATGTGGACAGAATCTCCAAAGGCGATCTCCCACCAAGGATCACAGATGAATATAATGGTGATTTCAACGAGATAAAGAATAATCTGAATGTTTGCATAGATGCCATAAACCTCCTTGTCGATGATGCAGACGAGCTATCCAATCACGCAGTAAATGGCAGGATTCGTGAGCGAGGCGATAGCTCCCGCCATGGAGGCGATTTTGCAAAGATAATTGAAGGTGTCAATGCTACTTTAGATGGAGTCATTAATATTCTTGATGACCTGCCACTGCCAGTAATGGGTATTGATAAAGACTTCTCTGTTCTTTATATGAATAAAGCCGGCTCCCAGCTTGCTGACAAAAACCCAACTGCCGTAGAAGGCAAAAAGTGCTTTGACCACTTCAAGACATCACAGTGCAACACCAAGCAGTGTGCATGTAATATCGCTATGGAAACAAAACAGCTTGCTAATCAGGAAACTGATGCTCACCCGGGCAACCTCGATCTCGAGATCAGCTATACTGGAACACCTATATTCAACAGAGAAGGAGAAGTCGTAGGTGCTTACGAAGCAGTGGTTGACCAAACTGCAGTCAAGAACGCTTTGAGACAGCAGGAAAAAGTCTCAAATTATATGGATAGCGAAACCGAGAAGATTAAAGAATTACTTACTGATATTTCTCATGGTAAGATAGATACTAATATGGATCTCGATCAGCCAGATAGCGATACTCAGGATTCCTTCAATAAACTGAATGTAATAGTAAATGCTTCTAAAGATATTCAAACCTGGCTCAAGGGCTTGATTGATTACGTTACAAAGATAGCCAAAGGCGATATGTCTGCTCATATCGAAAAAGCTTCCAACGAAGACCAGATACATGAGTGGCTGATGATGATGAAGGAAAATATAAAAGCACTTGCCGACGAAGCCAGCATTCTCGCTAATGAAGCCGCATCCGGAAAACTCGGCTCACGTGCAGATGCTACAAAACACGAAGGAGCTTATCGCGAAGTGATTGAAGGCATCAACAATACTCTTGGCACTGCCAATAATGCTCTCAATACTTCAGCTAATATAATGATAGGCGATATTAACGGCAATATCAACTATATGAATTCATCTGCAACAAGATTATTCACTGAAAATGAAGCAGATATCCGTAAAACAATTCCAGGTTTCGATTCCAAGAAAATAATTGGAACGAATATAGACAATTTCCATAAGAATCCATCATACAACAAATCTATCCTTGATGGTCTTACTTCAGAGCATATCGCTAAGATAAACCTTGGTGATAAAATATTCAAGCTGAATATCACCGCAATGAAAGATAGTTCGGGAGTTAAGATCGGCTATGTGGTCGAATGGTTCAACTTTACAAACGAAGCAAGATTCGAAGAGCAGCTTAATAATGTAATCGCTGATATGACTGATGGTAACTGGACATCAAGAATGAATACCACTATAATTGCTGGCACTTATGGCGAAACCGCAATAAATATCAATAATATGTTGGATAATATATTAAAGCCAATAGAAGAAGGTAACCGTGTGCTTGGATTGATCCGCGGTGGTAATCTTAGAGAGAGAGTAGAACTCGATCTGAAAGGTGACCATAAGAAATTGCAAGATGCTATCAATGGAGTACACCAGTGGCTGACAGAACTTATCACATATGTAACTAAGATTGCTAACGGCGATATCGCCGCTGATATGGATAAAGCTTCCGAAAAAGATCAGATACACGAATGGCTGATACTGATGCGCGATAGCATAAAAGCACTCGTCAATGACGTAAACGATGTCGCTCTGGCAGCTACAGACGGAAACCTGAAGAAACGTGCAGATGCCAGTAAGCATAAAGGCGGCTACAAAGATATTATTCAGGGATTTAACAAGACTCTCGATAACGTGGTAGCGCCAATTCAAGAAGCAGTCTCCATACTTCAGAAGATGGCAGAAGGTGATTTGAGAGACAAAATAAACAAAGATTACAAAGGCGACTATGCCGTTTTGAAAAATAGCTTAAACGATACTATTGATTCTATTAACGATATTTTAAGCCAGGTAAAACAAACAGTTGAGGAAGTTACACGCGGCTCTATGCAGGTCTCCGATGCTTCTACGGCACTATCTCAAGGTGCTACCGAGCAGGCCGCTTCTCTCGAAGAGATCACAAGCTCTATGGCAGAGATCGGCTCACAAACAAAACTGAACGCAGAAAATGCCAATCAGGCAAACGCTCTTACGTTGACCGCCCGCGAAGCTGCCGAAAAGGGCAATATCGAAATGGCTGAACTGAACGTTGCCATGGGTGAGATCACAGAATCGAGCAAGAATATTTCCAAGATCATCAAGGTGATTGACGAAATCGCTTTCCAGACTAATCTGCTTGCTTTGAACGCCGCAGTAGAAGCAGCCCGCGCAGGTCGCCACGGCAAAGGCTTCGCTGTCGTTGCCGAAGAAGTGCGTAATCTTGCCGCACGTAGCGCCACAGCTGCCAAAGAAACTTCTGAGCTAATTGAGAATTCTATCAAGACAGTCGAAAATGGCTCCTCGCTTGCAACCAAAACAGCTGAAGCACTCGAAGAAATCAAAAATGGCTCAGTAAAAGCCGCAGATATAGTTGGAGAGATCACTACATCTTCCAACGAACAGGCACAGGGTATATCCCAGATCAATGACGGCTTGACCCAGATAGACAAAGTAACCCAGACCAACACTGCAAGCGCCGAAGAAAGTGCATCGGCAGCAGAAGAGCTTTCCGGTCAGGCAGGCCAGCTTAAAGAATTGATCAGAAAATTCAAGCTTTCAGAGATTTCTTTTGTTGATAAAAATGATTCGTATGATGATGAAATTGACTCCAGAATGATGATAAGCAGCAGCAGAGATAAATCTCGCAAATTGCTCGCAAGAGAAAAGCATAATTACAACGAAAAGAAAACTGAAGAAGATTACGAAAATATGGATGAGGATATGAATCCAGAAGACATTATCAAACTTGATGAAGATGATTTTGGCAAGTATTAATTCTCAAAAATCATAATTGGAATACAAAAAGGAGCCGAAAATGGCTCCTTTTTTTGCGTAATATCATAATACATCATCAGGCGATTTGGGTCTTGCCATAATTACATCCTCCCTTGCTAACACGACAGATCCGGGGTTTGCTCCTTTAGGTTTTCTTACATATTTTTTGAAAGTATAAGCAACAGGAGTCATTTTGGATTTTCGCTGCTGAGAATAATATGCGGCTATCGAAGCGGCTTTTTCTATAATATGCTTACCCGGTTTTTCGCCTTTATCTAAACGAAGTACTACATGAGAACCGCCAGCACCACGAGCATGGAACCAAAGATCATTCGGCTTAGCAAATTTCATAGTAAGTTCGTCATTATTTGCAGCGTTTTTCCCTACATATAGAGTAAAGCCTTCGCCCAGATCAAACGTTCTAAATCGTGTTTCTTTATTTTGATCATCAGTTTTCATTCTAATTCCAGATATATCAATCAATGATTTCTTTATATTAATTAATTCTTTAATAGAATTTGCATTTTTCAAATTATGTTCAATCAACTTAAGCATTTCCTTTCGCTTCAGCATTGCGGGAAGCAATCTCAGTCTTTCTTTAATAGCTTGTATAGATTTCGATGCTTTTTCAAAGTATTTCTCGCTGTTTTGGATTAAACTGAGCTTAGGATCAAGCGGTATTACAATGTCGTTTCCCTCCCAATCCGTTAGTTTAATTTCCGATCCTGGCTTCATTCTTGCATTTGGCTGAGAGATCAATATTTCAGCCCATTTTTTATAGTTATCTGCTCTTTCTTCTGTCTTTTCGCTTTGATCAATATGGGCAAGATTAGTCTCTATTTTATTTAATTCCTTAGTTACAATTTTACTGATTTCATTATATAATGAAGAATAACTGCGATCCTTAATAGTATTTACAATCCTGTTTTGTATTGCTTCGCTGATAGATTTATACTCTGCTTTCATTTCCCAGTTCTTTTGCAAAGGAATTAGCGAAAGCAACCAATCCTTTCTATCAGTACTATATAAATAAAATTTATTAGTTAAAAGGCATTCCTCTCTTAAACTTTTTGCAGTACTAAGTATACGCTGCCCTTGGCTTTTATCAATATCCCCAATTTTCAGATCCTTATTGATCTGTAATCTTACGCATACCTCTTCGGCGTAATATTTGCCGAGTAGCAGATCGCATTTAGTCAGAGCTTCCATAATGCTGATATTACTCTGAAATTCATTAAAGCTACGTAAATTACCGGAAGATATCTCAAATTTAGATTTAAAATTAATAGCCGCATCTTTGAAAGAATCAATTATAATCCCATCTTTCACTATAAAACAATTATTACGAGAGCCACCAAAGAGGAAAAAATAGGATAGTACTTTCCCGAAATCAAAAAAGATTATTCGGTTATTTTCAATAACATCAATTTTTTCTACCGCTCTGCCTTTAATATCAGGAAAAAGTTCAACTGTGTTTTTCCTAGCTCTGGCAAATCTTCTTTTTATAAATAATGATTCTAAATTGGGGATAGTCGAAAATTCCAAGACATGTTCGCTTTTCCCGTCAGCATAAACCATTATCAAAATGCCTTTATCCTGTGTGAAACACTCGACTAACTCAAATCCTTTTATGCAAGCTAATTCATTTTTAAGATGCGTTAATGTATAGTAATGACGAATCACAAAATCTACTCCCAAAAAAACATTTTTAGTAAATATAACTCATTTACAAATATAGCAGATTAAAATCAGAAAATAATAGAATATGTGTTACAAGTTAAGCTAATAATTCTAACTTCCGATTCCAGAATAAAATATATCGGCGGTCGGCAGTCAGTTGAAAAATGCTAAATAAATGCTTGCTTATATCCTAAAAACTTCTTATTTTCAAATATAAATTAATATTAATGCAATACTTGTTAATGCTTAATTCATTTGTTTCATATATTTAACAAAACTCTATGAAAAATTCTTTTCTCTTAATAGCTATTTTGATAGCATTCTTTGCTGTCGAATCATCTGCTCAGATGAATCCTTTTAAAGCTAAAGAAGGATTCAACGTTACACTTTCTAAAGCTCAATCCAGCATGACCAATCCTGAACTGCTATTAGTAGCAATAGGTAATGCAAATACCGGCACACTACCCATAGCTCCTGATTTCAATTTCGATACAGGCGAATCTACTGCTTGGATCTATGCCTTTCAGGAATCTGACCAATCACTTTATAAAGCTTATATTACAGTAAAAATTCCATTAGTAGGCTTTCAGGTAACAGAAATTCCTTTCGATCAGATTGCCCCAATGCTTCCTTTCCAGCCAAAAGGAAAGATATCTTCAGACAATTGGGTGGACTCTCACGAAATGATCCAAACTTTTCGACTTGAATCCAAAGTTCAGGAATATCTGGATGGCGGCAATGAACCCGAGATATATTTCATCGGTTTATTCAATGTGGCCGATAACCCTATACTGACAAATGGCAGAACATACTGGATTATAGTTTTACATGACAACAATATACCACTAACTTGCGCCATGGATGCCGAAACAAAAGAAGTTTTTTGCGGCATACAGCTTGGAGACATTACCAGTTTTACAGCACGCCAGGCTTATCCTGCGGCTAAGCAACATGCCTCTGAAAATGGGCTTAACGAACCCCAAACCCTTATTGTTATGACTATGAAAACGGGGTTAGAAGGCATCCCATTTACCAATGAATTCGACTTCCAAGCCGGCACTGCGAGATATTGGCTCTATCATTTCCGCGAAAAGGACAACCCCAATAAAATGGCTGCATTCATTGTATGGAATAATGGCTTCGATGGATATGTAATACAGGAAATAGATGTTGATCTTGTAATGGAACTCATGCCAGTCTCTCCCATTGCTCCATTAGAAGACGAAAACTGGCCCGATTCAGATTATATGATTAATATTTTTAACCAACATCAATATTTCAGTGATTTTCTGAGCGAACACCCAGACCCAATGTCTTACGTTATCGGGATATTTACTAACGAAGATAACCCACAGTTAGCTCCATTTGAACCATACTGGGGAGTATCTATAGTAGATGATGAAATCACAAGAGATTCTATCGCATGTGTTATGCATATAGAATCAGAAGAAATTATATGCGGAAAAGTTCTTAGCAACAGTGAAAATGAACAAACCAAACAGATGACATTATATCCAAACCCAGCCGATAATACTATCAATCTGAAATACATTGCCTATTCACACGACACCCGTATTTCATTGATTAGTATTACCGGTTCAGAAATATTTACTATTAGTAAAAATTCTAATATTGGTGAAAATATATTCAGATATGATATCCAGGATATTGTTAATGGCAATTATTACCTAAAAGTCCAAAGCGGTGCGAATGTTCAGGCTATTCCACTGATAATTATGCATTGATAATTAATATTCAAAATTCTACCCTCATATTTTTTATAAAGTATGAGGGTTTTCTATTATCAGAAATTCACCCCACACTACTGAAATAGCAGCAAACTCAAAGCCATAATAGCCATCCCGCCTACTAAACCATAAACGGCATTGTGCCCTGATTCATACTCCTTAGCAGTAGGCAATAGCTCATCCAAAGAAATAAATACCATTATACCAGCTACCGACGCAAATAAGATGCCAAATACAGTATCAGTTAAAAATGAACTTAATATTAAAAACCCTATGATAGCCCCAACAGGTTCCGCCAAACCTGATAAAAATCCCAGCCAAAAAGACTTCTTCTTGTTTTTCGTAGCATGATAAAGCGGCACTGATACTGCAATTCCTTCAGGTATATTATGCAACCCAATAGCCACAGCAATAGATATACCGAGTATAGGATCACTCATATAAGCAG
>CAYQTZ010000074.1:0-10143 GCA_964420565.1 uncultured Hyphomicrobiales bacterium | reverse complement strand
CTGCATTTACTCTGACTCTGAAACGGAAGTTCTTGGCACCTTCGTTAGGAGCATTGATAAATGTGTCAGGGATAGCAATAAATATCTTCTTGTATTCAAAGTCAACTCCATCATCAAAGATATTGGCACGGAGGCCATTTTTTGCATTAGCTGTCGGCTGACTCAGCGAAGAGTCTTTATCTGTCTCGAGGAAACCTCTGAGCACACCACCGGCACCATAAATTACATAAGCTGACATATCGTCAATAGGATCTCCACCTTCTCTGGTCGGGTGGATCTGCCAATTCTTTTGCTTAATATTAGTAATATCGTTCAGCTGATCCTTACTTGGAGCTGCAAATTCTACAGCTAACCAGTCAGGACGATATGAAGCAGAAGCTGCCATACGATCCCATGAGCGTAAAGGATTAGAGTTAATTACGCATCTTGGCTCTGGACCTACTAATCTGTTATCTCCCCAATCTCTTGCCCAATCATCCTGATCAATAGTTCTCTGGACTGCTAAAGAAAGGACTGCACCTTTTTCTTTTCTCATATCAATCGGGAAGGAACGAATCTCATCACCTTTGCGTGGTGCAATCGGCTCGCCGCCTGAAAGAGTTTTTCTTGTCATACGAATAACTGGTGATTCGTAAACAGAGAAATCAGAGTTAAACGCAGTATAATCTCCTCTTGGAGGAAGAGCGTGGCGGGAAACGTCTTCGCCATTAGCTACTTCAGCTTCGATGTTAACCCATTTTAGTACTGAAGGCATTGGAACTCTCTGTACCATGTGGTATTCTGTTACGTCATCAGAGAATGATTCCAGGCGTTTCATAACGAACAAACGGACTGCTGTTGTATCGTCAAAGGGCCACTCATCTCTTAAGCTTTCGTTATTTACAGGATCTGTTGGATCTGCAATAATATAAGCATGAAAGCGGCCAATCTGGCTTTCTACGTATTCGTTCGGCTCGAATGGTGGGAAATTAACCTTTACGAAACCATAAGGTGGAATACCGTTCAACCCCTGATCACCAGGGAAATCCATTTCTACAGCTTCATCATCATCATAAGTAATATAACGTACTTTAGTGTCTGGATCGCCTGTACATTCTGAAGCTCTATCATCAGGTAATGCTAAGCATGTACTGTCCACAGGGACTAATCTGTTATAAACAATCTTATCGAAAGGTTGTTTCATCATTGTCTGTTCATCAATTCTGTACCATGCCATATTAACGATTCTGAATCTGGCACGGAAATTAAGTTCCTGTGGCTGGAAGTTCACGCCTGCAGGTCCTTGAATTTCATTAGTAAGATTCTGAATTACAGCTACTGGCTGAACAGCACCAATGCGTTCCTCGCCAGCAAGCAATTCATAATCAATCATATCGTCACTTTTTACTAACTCACGGAAATCGAGGTCAGCATTATTATCTCTCTGTCTTACTAAGTAGCGAATTTCATTAACTCTTAAGGTATTCTTCCACTGTTTGAACTTGATAGCAAGCCATGAGAAAGGATACTGGAACTGTGGATTAGCATAATTGCTGAAATAATGTGTAAACTGCTGATATTCGCCTGCCCACGGATAAGTTCCTGTGCCAGGACCTGTATAGTTGACGTGGCGGGCAAAACCGCGTACACCAACTGTTGAGTTATATCTGAATACAACTTTAGCAGAAACACCGCGTCCGCCTACAACTGCCACACCTTCGAAGTTGAGGTATGTAATAGTTACAGAGCTATCGCGTTTGTCCAAAAGAACCTGAGCATCTGAGGCTATATAGTTCTGGTCGCCTGGGCGATAATCCTGAGGTGCGTTATAGTTTCCGTAAGGAGTTCCTTTGCCACGAATTGGTGCTAAGTTCACAAAATATATCAAAAGACGGTCTGCTGAGTTATAACGTTTGAAATAAACTCTGCCATGATCTTCCGGTAGATTCCTCGAAGGATTGAACTGTGATAAGTGCATATCACCAAAGAATGGGGCAATAACTGCAAGTTTATTACCGTCTCCCCACTGGCTCAAATTACCACCGCGGGCACGAATGCCTGCAAGCGGACTTGTTGGGTTTCCGCCGCAAACTGCATATCTGTAGCCATAATCGTCTTCTGCAGGATCATCAAGACCTGTGCCATTTGGTGTGTTGTGAGCTCTGCCTCCGGCAAACCAGTCCATACTCATCGGGTCGTAGCAATCCTGAGCGCCAGGAGGCACTGCACGTTCGCCAACTGAGTTGTAATAATATCTTCTGTTCGACAAGGCAATGATACCGTTGGTTGACACATAGAAACTGTCAAACCTTAGACCATTGAAGTAAAAGTTAAAACCAATCGGAATTGGACCTGCGAAAGCGTCATCTGTTGAGTCAGTGGCACCATCGAAAAAGTCATAAGTATCCGATGGATAAGCAGGATTACGGAAGAAACGCAAACCTTCTTCCGGGTGTTCATCCCAGTATTCAGGATTACGCACTCTTGGCCCTGCTATAATACGACGCCAAAGGCTTGGCTCTTCAGTCGTATCAACGTACTCTACGTTGGGACGCCAGTAATCTGGAACGTCATCATCACTATCAACGAAATAATATCCCGTTGACAGAGGTCTTAAATCTGCAGCATTAGATCCGCGAGGGAAGCTAGTGTTGAAGATGAAAGGATTAGGTTCCACTATCTGACTGATTCGTTGGGTTTCATCGCTCGTATTTTTTTCTTTTGCTTCTGCAAATGTCAATGATGACAAAAGCAAACCGCAAAATAGAGCGATAAACAGGAAATACTTTTTCATAAAAAAACCCCTATTAAATAGTTAAACAAAACGTTTAGTAAAATAATTCATTATTTTTTATTTATTATAATATGCTTCAATAATTTTAAAATTGATTGTAAAAATAATTGTTCTTAGCGCTTAAATCTCCAACCCTTATCTTCATGCTCGAAGATCCAGCCAACTAATTTTCCTTCATCTAAAGAGTCAAAGTGATCCCAATAATCCTTAGAATAAGTATATCTCGAGCTTGTATCATTATCTTCGATCTCATCTGTCTGCTTTTTAATTTCTTCTAAGCGTTTCTGCCATTTTTCGAAATTTGCAGGCCTTAGGTCAACCCATCCCTCATCGCACCATTTATCAATGGAAGCAGGATCGCAAGGTATCTCATCTTTGCCAAGATGCTTGGGAATCTTCACTTCTTTGCCGCGTAAATATTTATCGCCCTCTGGAAGTAATATTGCCAAACCTATGGAAAGCATTTCCATCCTTAGTTTCGTCTCGGAAGTAATTAATTTGACAGCTTCGTTAGAAAGATCAACCGGTTTGTAATACATAGCATCTTCGAAACTACCAGCTATTTTCTTTATCAAATGTGCTTCATATAAAAGCTTGGACAAACGCGGAGGACCGAGTAATTCAAATGCTATGCTATCTATATCATGCTCTTTTTCTAACTCTTCGATTTTCTTTAAAGCAGCATGCCTTAGCGAACCGCCTCTGTAAGTAGGTCCCATTGACGAAGCATCTAAAGCGCCAATTACGTCTTTGCCGGAATTTCCGCCAATGATCTCTTGAACCACACAAATTGCTATCTCTTCGGGAGTAACTATTTCCATCTGTCCGATAGAACTGATCGCCTGAAACTCGCCTTTAGAAAAAATACCATTTTCGCCTGTATCAATAAAAACTGACTCAAAGTCTTTGCCATTAGGAACTATACCATTTGTATTATTAAAACTGAACGTATCCGTTACTTTATGAGCCATATCAATTGACATATCTACTAAATTGATAGGATTCCCTTTTTTCATGATCTTGTCATAAGCAATACGCTTCCATGCTATGGCAGCTGTTGGTTTCACTTCTTTTACTAAAGGTCCGTTCGGAGTGCGAGCCATCAGGAAGAGCAGTAAAGTCTGGGCGCCGGCTACAGCCGATTTCGACATCAATACTCTCGAAGGTCTTTCTTCGCTGTGTGTATATGGAATATTGAGTCCCATGCCACCAGTACCACTTGTCCCGACTTTAACGTAAGATTTCGTTCCGCCATCTAACATCCCCTGATATAAGAACTGAATATGCCTTATCAACTGAGGGATATAGCTACTTACCATCATTCTTTCTACAGCTTCTCTGTCCAGATCGTTCTCTTCGAGCTTTATCATCAGATCGTTAGCCGCTCCGTATATATCCTGATAGCAGTTGCTGTATTAATGCAATCTATGAGGATATCAGGTTTTTCTTCTGTTATCATAGAATATAATGCCGATTTATCCAGAATACTCTTGTCAAGCTCTGAATAAATATCGCTAATAGCACCCGTTCTGGATTGTCCGTTAGCAATAATATCGCCCCAGAAAGTATCCTTCCAGTCATTACGGGTAAAGATATTTCCCCATTTGGGCACAAACATCGCCGGGTCGCAGTCATTATACTCATTTCTTAGGTCATCGACAGCTTCTTCAGCTTCGCTTTTTTTCAATGATGAAACAATCAGACGCTTGGGCGAATGCTCCATCAACTTATGGCAAATAGCTGATCCGACTAATCCCCATCCGCCTAACACTAAAATTGTTGATCCTTGAATATTCATATTTTTCCAAATACTTAATTATAGAAACAGTAATTATCTAATTTAGTAATTTAACAAATTCTTACATTGTTGGCAACCATAATCGTAAAAAAATTGACTAAATCTTAAAACCTTTTTCAATATTTTGATTGAAGTTTTAAGCCACTTAATTTTCAAAGAACATTATTCTTATTGTCTAATCTATATAAATTCATTATTTACAATACATTGCATTTATTTTATACTCTTTTATAAATTTTGTACCTTCACTATATATAGAGACACATGAAACACGAAAACGTATCGCACTTTTTTCATTTTTTTTTCATTTTTTTTCATTTATTGCAAAAATTAATCAAAAATTCATTTTCGGTTCATAATTCATCGCTATATTTTTACATTCATCCACTTTTTTCTAAAAAGCGATTTCAATCCGAAAAATGCAAAAAACACTTGACTTATCAATATTGATATCCATATTCCTGTTTGCTCTAAAGTTGTGTATATAGCTAATACATAAGCCATAGGCAATTGAATTACAAGTAATATTGTAGCCACAATCTTCAAACTTCGCATGGTATCGCCTGCTCCGCTTATTACTCTGGTAGAAATTATTCCTATTGCAAATGGTATATAGGAAAATGCCGTGATCTTGAAGTATATAATGGTTTCATTTATTATTGCTTCATCTGTAGTAAATATCATCGAAAAATACTCTCCCCCGAAGAAAACCATCAATCCTAATACAGCCATTAGCACAGAAAGCTGTTTGACAGCTGATTTGTGATATCGAAAGATGCGTTCGTACTGTCTGGCTCCTATATTTTGACCCGATATTATCTCTATAGCTGCACCTACTGCAAATATCGACATAAATACAAACAGATCTACTTTCAATCCTAATGTAAATGCTGCTACCACAGTAGTGCCAAAAAAGTTAGCTATCGAAAACAAAAGCAACCGATTTACGCTGACTGACAAAAACTGCAGTGACGTTGGTATGCTGATACGAACTATTTGCTTAATAGCCGAAGTATCAAATTTAAATCCTTTGAAAGTTATTGTTATCGGAGTATAGTCGCGACTTAATGCAATCAAAGATATTACTACTGTAATTATCTGAGCCAAGGCTGTAGCAAGTCCCGCTCCATATATCTCTAACCGCGGGAACGGACCTAATCCGAACACTAACAGCGGTGAGAGTATGGCATTGAGCAATGTGCTTATTATCAGCATGATCATAGGAAATATGGAATTACCTGAAGACCTCACTATTGCGTTTATCTGGAATATCAGATAGTTAGCCGGCACACCTATTACTACGGCATTTAGATAACTTGTGGAAAGCGACGCCAGTTCTCCTTTTACATTCATCAGTTCTAACACAGGCGCAGTCATCATATATAAAAAGATAGCGAGTAATGATGAATATACAAACATTAGCACAATCGCCTGCGTAGCTGTTATATTGGCTTTGTCCTGATTGCCCTCGCCTACTTTCCTTGCCACTACTATACCAGAGCCAATTGCAAAACCACCGCCCAAAGTAAAAATAAAAAATATCAATTGCTCGCTTATTCCTATTGCAGCTATTGGAGTACTTCCAAGACGGCTTACATAGAAAGTGTCAACCCAAGCATATAGCATGTGAACAACAAAGCTGATAGCAAGCGGGAACGCAAACACTCTAAGTGTAGAATCTATTGGTCCGGTAAGCAAGTCAACTTGGTTTTTCATTTATATATATATCAGATCGCTAAATTTTTGTAACAATTGGTAATAATCGAATTTATCAAGGAAATGCTGAGATAAGCAAAAAAAATCTTCAACTCATTATACTTCGCCTTACATAATTCTGTTTTCAACTATCAGACATTTTATTCTTATATGATGAAACTTTGAATAATATCCGCGTAATATCAAATTATAGAAATACCCGGCTCGCATATCAATATCTTTAATATTGAAAATTAAGCTGTCGGTTGCGGCTTCGTACACATCAATATCATAATCCCTTGCCTTGGTATCTACTATCCCGCTATAATCAGTATATGACAATGGATAATTCTCTCTGCCAACTCCGGTAATTCTGACTAACAGATCGGGAGCATCTTCAGAAAGATGAATAATTCTATAATAAGCCTTACTCTTATTCATAGTATCCATAGGATCATCTAGACAAAGCATGAATAGTTATGCTTTTCATCCAAAACCATAAGATTCCTGTACAATAATTCATCTGTACCTTCAAATATACTTAATGTAGTCTTACTTGCTTCAGTTTCTATGTTTGAATAAGACTGATCGTCATAAGCAAGGTCATCTATTATTGATCTGAATTCCGTTCTGACAGATAGATTTCTATTATCGGGAGCAGCATGAATAAAGTTTATTTTACAATAAACAGTTGGCTTCACGACCTTGCCTGAATCATCTAAATCTGTCGGGCAGGCACATCCCGATAGCAAAGCTAACAATATAACAAAGTATGATTTTTTCACTTTTTTCAAATTATTAATAAAAAATGGCTACTCTGGTTCAAAATATTCAGAGTAGCCATTATAAAAAAATATCCATCTATTTATTGTTTGATTACCTTACGATATACAATTTCGCCATCGTAATTAAACCTTACCACATAAACACCAGCTGGGAATAAACTCATATCTATTCTCTCTTCGAGATATGATGCTTCGCTAATATTCATATTAGCAACGCTTACTCCCATCATGTTCATGACGTCAATTTCTACATTAACGGCTCTGCCAAAGTCAGCAAAGATGTTTACTATACCTTCTGTGGGGTTCGGGCTTAACTGCAAATAAACACCAGCAAAAGCTTCGTACTCGCCCTGCTTGGGATCTCTTATTACCACAGTAACAAGTTTCTCAGTGCTACAGCCATTCTCGTCAGTTACAGTAAGATAGTAATTCATAGTTTCATCAGGAGATACAGTTGGGTTCATATCGTCAGATGTCCAGTCGCCTGTTTCATCTTCCCAATGATATGTGAAAGGATCATTTCCGTTTACCTGTAAAGATTCACCCAAGGTAACTTCATCGCCTGTTTGAATGTAATATGCTCTTGGAAGACCTGTGAGTGTTGGTCCTCTGTTTACTCTTAGATAAACTCTGTCTGTTCCAATTTCTCTTGTAACCAGATCATATACTCTGATCGAATAATATCTTGAATATGGTGGAGTTCTGTAAAGGGTTGGGTTAGCCGACCAGTAATCACGCATATATGAATTTGGAGACCATGAAATTCTATAATTACCGGAGCCACCTTTTACGCTGTAATAGCCATCTTCGCCTTCTTCTTCTATCCAATTACCAAGCTCGACATAAGTATCGCCATAGCATATAGTGATTTCTTCGGCAAGATCAACTTCTAACGGTGGATAATCCTGAGTTGTAAAGCTCCATGCCTGCGACCAGCGGCCAGTCTGACCATCCATAGTCAAGCTTACACGCCAGTAATAAGTAGTCATGTAAGTAATAGTATTGTCGGGAATATCAATTTCTGTATCTTCAATGCCTTCTTCATCAAACACGATAGAAGCTGGCTGGAAGTCAGGATCAGTAGATATCTGTACATTATAATGCTGTGCATTTTCTACAGCGCCCCATTCCAATGTAATTTCCAACGGGAGATCATCAGATTGATTTGTTGGTGCAACTAACAGAGGAACTGGAATATCTTGTGTCGTAAATGTTCTTCTTACTGACCATGGGGTTACCTGCTCGCCATAAATTGCGCCTATTCTCCAATAGTATTGAGTCAATGGCTCAAGGTAGCCACCGGGAATATTGAATTCAGATTCAGAAGGATCAATCATATCATTTTCATATACGAGTGTCTCGAAGCCAATTGTTTCGGAAACCTGAATATGAAAATATGAAGCATAAAGCATATCTTCCCAATCGAATTTTGTATTAAGTTTTACTTCAGTAGCATTATTAGAAGGAAATACCAACACAGGTGTAGGTAGCTCTTCTGTCATGAAATCCCAAACTGCCGACCAATCACCATAAGCATATTCATCAGCGGCACGTACTCTCCAGAAATGCTCTGTATCGAAGAGGACATCATAAGATATATATTCAGAGTTGGTAACGAGTGCCTGATCAACCATATTCAGGAACTCATCATCAGTAGCGATCTGTATAAGATATTCGTCTGCACCATCTACGGCATTCCAGTCAAAATTAAGATTTGGAGCATTCTGATCATCAGCATTGTTAGCTGGTGTGGCAAGTGTAGGTGCATCTACTTTTGTGCGGAAAGAATAGTAGTAATCTGTCCATGTTCCACCATCAGCATTATAAGCTCTTACCATCCAGTAATATGTAGTGTAATGATCCAAGCCGGCTATTTCCTGCTCGGTATCTAATATACCAGCAATTTCATTATAAACAGCAAAAGTAGGATCTGTGCTGTACCAAAGGTCATACATCGTAGCACCACCATTATCAGGAGCATCCCATTCAAGGGTTACAGTTAATTCCTGACCGCCGATACCATCTTCGGGTGCGACCAATGATGCAGGTCCAACTACAGTAGTAAAGTTGGCATCTGCCCAGATACTTGTTTCGGGAATATCATTATGCGAACGAACACGCCAGAAATACTCTGTAAAGTAATCCAAACCTGAACATTCGAATTCTGTTCCTTCGATATTATTTACATTTACTACATCGTCAATAAATAAAGGATCTGTAGTATATTCCAATTCATAATAAGTGGCACCTGTAGCGACATCCCATTCAAAAGTAGGAGTAAGCCCGATAGCTGCTGCATTATCAGCAGGTGTGGTCAAAGCTGGGGGTCCGACTATTGTCTGGAATTCCCAAACATCTGAAGGAGTACCTTCGTAATATTCGCCATTTGACTCATCGAGAGGTATCACTCTCCAATAGCATCTTTGATAATTATCGAAACCTTCGATTTCATGTGTCGTTCCTTCTACATCTGCTTCAAAAAGCGGATCAGAAAAATCTATAGCATTATCAGCCACCTGAATGCAATACTGCTCAGCGCCAGTTACGGCTTCCCATTCGAAAGTAATATCGAGAGGAAGAGATAATGTGCCATCTGCAGGGCTTGTAAGATCGCCTTGTGGCAATAATGTACGGGCATGATAAGTAGCCCAATCGCTCCAACCAGCCTGATTGCCTGCGCGAACTTTCCACCAGAAATCTGTGTTGAAGTTATCAAGGTCAACGTCGAGTGTATTGTCTTCTGTTTCTGTAGCTTCATTGATCACATCAGTAAACTCATCATCGGTAGCAACCACGACATCAAAAAATTCTGCATCGTCCGAATTTTGCCACTCTATTGTTGGGTTAAGCTCAATGCCTGCATGACCATCCTCAGGATAAATAGCTGCTGGAGGTGTAGGAATGAACAATCCTTCTAAGCCATTGATAGGATACCAGACACCAAAATTGGGGTTCCCTACTTCAAAAACTAAATTGTCATTTTTACATGGAATTGCAGATGGAAATATCGAGCAGTCATCAAAAGAAACTCTTGTATAACGCGCTAATTTACCAGCTCCATCATTGGCGCTTTTGTCATATATCCAAATCAT
>CAYQTZ010000073.1:0-10206 GCA_964420565.1 uncultured Hyphomicrobiales bacterium | reverse complement strand
GCAAGCAAATGGATAATGACGAGATAGAACAGCTTATCAATAACCGAAAGCGTTTCAAATTAAACGAAGTAGCCACAGTTATGTTCACTTCTGGAAGTACAGGAAAGCCGAAAGGCGTTTCGTTTTCGCAATATAATTTAGTAACAAAGCGTTTTGCACGAGCTGCGGCATTGCCCAAGGTAGGTAATGATGAAGTATTATTATGTTTTTTGCCGCTTTTTCATACATTTGGCAGATATTTTGAAATGCTTGGAACTATATATTGGTACGGCACTTATGTTTTTACAGGTAATCCGTCTTCTGAAACTTTGCTTGCATTATTTCCAAAAGTCAATCCAACAGGATTTATCAGTATCCCTTTGCGCTGGTCCCAGCTTTATGAAAGAACGATTGAAGAGATAAATAAAGAAACAGACACTGGCAAACACTCTAAGCGGATCAGAAATGTAGTTGGCACAAATCTTCGCTGGGGCATATCAGCAGCAGGATACTTAAGCCCCCAGATATTCAGATTTTTCCAGAATAATGGTATAGAGATTTGCAGTGGTTTCGGAATGACTGAAGCTACTGGAGGTATTACGATGACTCCCCCCGGTGAATATCGTGAGAATACAACAGGAATACCCTTGCCGGGTCTGAAGGCAAGATTGACCGATAAAAGCGAGCTTGAGATAAGCGGACATTATATAGCACGCTATTTCGAAGATAGAAAACAGGGAGAGGTAATCGAATATCCTTTATCTGATGAGCAAGATTACTGGCTTCCAACAGGTGATATTTTTACTCAATCTGAGGAGGGCTATTTTACGATAGTTGACCGTCTGAAAGATATTTACAAGAATGTGAAAGGGCAAACGATAGCTCCGAGAAATGTAGAAAGTAAATTTCAGGGGGTACCTGGAATAAAAAGAACTTTTCTCGCTGGCGACGGCAGGGCTTATAATATACTCTTTATAGTACCGGATTATAACGATACAGTGCTGAAGGCATCTTTAGAAAATGACAGCGTGCGGGATTATTTTCAGCAAATAGTAAGTGCCGCTAATAAAGATCTGGCACCTTATGAAAGAATCGTGAATTTTGCTGTCCTCGAAAGAGATTTTACTTTAGATAGAGGCGAACTCACAGCTAAGGGTTCTTTTAACAGAAAGATCATTGAAATGAATTTCTCAGCTCAAATTAAGGAATTATACAGACAAAACGAAATAGTTATAGAGTATGGAGACCTGAGTTTACTATTTCCTCGCTGGTTCTTCCGTGATCTGGGAATGCTCGAAGATGAAATTGCAACTACAAAAACCGGTATCGTCAATTTAAAAACGGGAGCCGAGCTTACTATAAAACGTACAGAAGAGCAGAACCACATAATAATTGGAGATCTGGAGTATGTCAATACCACAAATACTGTAGATATGGGACTGTTCGCAAGGCAGCCTTTTCTGTGGGCTGCTAATCCTTCGCTTATCAGATTCTGTCCCTGTCGCGAGGGGTGGGATTCATCTCTTGGGGATATTTCAATCCAAGTTTTTCGTCCCTGGAATGAAAATAAGCATTATACAGAAGACGAGTTGCCAGCAATGTCCCGCATACGCGACCATGAATTGGCAGAAAGTAATCTTATACTATCACTTATAATATTTGGCGACGAGAAAACCGCTCTTTCGGGCTTAAAGAGAATTGAAAAAAGCTTTACAATAGTACAGGACAGATTATCAGAACTAATAAGGCGCCGTCTCGAAACTTTGGCAAGGCATCCGGTAGAGAAAATACGCTGTACTGCTTATAAGATATTACTGCTCGAAGTGCCAAATATTAATTATGGCAAGGAGTTCCCCTCCTTCCTGAAATCAGGGCTTACTTTCCTCAATAATGAATCTATCGAGGAAATAGCAACAACAAAACTCGGCAAACGTAGATTGGTTGATCTGCGTAAGCGATTATTCAATTATAGATTAATGCTTGAGTGGCCTGCCGATGTTACTACGAGGGAGCAGTTCGTTAAAATTTTCCATCTTTTAATTAACTTTGTAAACCATCATCCGGAATTCTATAGCTCAATTCGTGCTGAGTTAGCAAGCTGGATAATGCACAAACTGGATCCACAGCTTGCTAAAACTGCTGAAGAGCTTTTCTTTGATCTATCATATAATTACGAAGAGAGATTAGACAGAGAATCACCGAAGAAGACCATTTCCGAGTGGGAAAAACTAATTTATTTCGAAGATGCTATTCCTAAGTTAGAAAGAGAGCGGGTGCTAAGTTTACTATCAAAAACCAATTTCCTTAAAGAATCCATCATTCTGGCATTTGATCAGCAAAATTTTAATATTGATAATATCGAGGAAGAGGGGATATGGATTTCCCGCCTTAGTACTTATAAACAAACACATCGGTACCGAATGAGCATCAATATGAAAACTGGTAAGCATTATGACTTAAATACAGCTTTTTTCGAAGGACCGGTTTCTGGAAGATCTTTGGAATTTATTTTTTGGTTAGCAGCTATATCTGGTTATCCTTATAACCCAAAAGTCCTGCCACGGCTGGGTTGCTGTCTGCCGGAATGGGAAGTCCGCTCTATTGCCTATGTGGGAGAACTTTCAGTGTGGGATAGGATCAGACAGCTCTCAGGAGCGAGAGTGTTAAGCAAAATGTCAACAAATGTGAACTACTGGCGAAAGATCTTTATTGAGTCATTTGCAGCATTTCTCCGGGGATGGAGAAATAGTGGTTATCAAATAGTGCCCGGCTTTGTGATACCGGAGAATGTAATGGTGCCTGAACTCGATTTTCAGGAGGGTGCTGTGATATTATCATTATCAAGTATTATTAATTATGATAACACATTATCTATTGTCAAACCTTATTATACTAATTTTTACAGAAAAACTATTGCACATTACCCCTGGTGCAGAGATTATATCAAAGTAAAATGGATCTTCGATGCTTTCTATGAAGCACTTACAGAAACTGAAGCAAGAGATTTCCTGAGCAATTTAAAGGATGACCTGGAATATAACAATTTCATTTGTTTTGACGGCAGAGACTTCCGTGAAGCTTTAATCGAATATTTGGATGAAAGAAAAGACAAATACTATTTGCCACTGCCGCTGCTGAATGCAATAGAGAAATATAATGAATGGCAGAAAATGAGTCCAAATGCATCTCCTGAAGCTAAAGAGCAACTAATAAACGAGCTTTTCCGCTTATATCGTCTTCGTAAATATGATGATATTATTAGATATTATCTTTTTAGATATACTTTCTTTGCAAATAATGATAAAGAATTGGAAAATGCTTTTGATATTCTACTTGATCAGATACGCTTGAATCCTGATACAAATATTGTAAATCTAAAAGAGCTCTCCGATCTGCAGGCAAAAATTAAAGATAAAACCGATAGGAATATCTTTAGCCGAATGGTATTCCCGAGATTCGAGGAGCCTGAAAGAGTTGATATTTTAAAAATTGGCGAACCCGAAAGGGGAGAATTCGTTATCAGAACAGTCATAACAGACAAATTTGGAGACACTTACAATATGCGAAAAGCAGTTGACCCGACCGAGATAGGTCAGCTATATCGTTTGTTTTATATAGAGCAGTATCCAAAATCCATTTCCAGCGAAGATCAGCATTATATAGTGATAGACTCACAAAATCGAATAATTGGCGGGATATGCTACAGGATACAGGATTCCAGTGTAGCGATGATAGATGGCACTGTGGTCTTCTCTCCGCTGAAAGGCAGAGGTATCGGCAGCGCAATGATAAAGGATTTTATAAAAAGAATGTCTCAAAAAAATATCAAGATTATCAAGCAACATTTCTTCCTGACTGAATTTTACAAAAAATTAGGTTTTAAACCTGACAGCAGATGGGGAGCATTGGTGAAGATAATCAAAGAATAGTATTTGCTGATAGAAAATCATTTTATGGTTAGGTGCTATTAGAAATAATGCCTGTCAGCACAACCTCTTGATCCAGAACGAAAAAAGTCATTTGCAAAGTTCGTGGATCAAACTTTGATTTCGTAATATTTAGGATATATATAAGAAAACACCCCGGTCCCTTTTGTCGAAGCAAAAGGGATTTAGTGGGTGTTTCCATTAAATTATATTCGATTAATACGAATCTTTATTCTGAGTGTAGCCACGAATTCCGAATATAGCGATAATTACTTTTTCTCTTCATCATCTACTACTGTGTAATCGGCTTCTTCTACTCCGCTGTCTCCTGCTGTCTGACCTTGCTGCTCGCCGCCATTACCTTCGGGCTGTGGACCGGCTTGCTGCTGACCTGTAGGATCGGCTCCTGGCTGAGGGCCTGCTTCCTGTCCGTACATAGCTGATGATGCTTCGCTCCATGCTTTATTCAGATCATCAATAGCCAACTGTATGTCTTCTGGTTTTTCTTTGATAGCGGTCTGCAATCTATTCTTGGCATCTTCGATTTTTGTCTTCTGCTCAGGAGTCATCTTATCTCCAAGCTCTTTGAGCTGTTTTTCGGTAGAGTAAACAAGGTTGTCCGCCTGATTCTTCATGTTTATTTCATTTTTTCGTTTTTCGTCGTCCTGATGATGCTTTTCAGCATCCTTTTTCATCTGCTCAACTTCTGTCTTAGAAAGTCCACTGGATGACTCTATTCTGATGTTTTGTTCTTTATTAGTTGCTTTGTCTTTAGCCGAAACACTGAGGATACCGTTTACGTCAATATCGAAAGTAACTTCAATTTGCGGTACACCTCTCGGAGATGGCGGTATTCCATCTAAGTGAAATCTACCAAGCGAACGGTTATCTTTTGCCATAGATCGTTCTCCCTGAAGTACGTGTATTTCTACAGATGTCTGGCTGTCCGATGCCGTTGAGAATATCTCAGTTTTCTTTTTGGGTATTACAGTATTAGCTGGTATCATCGGTGTCATTACTCCGCCAAGTGTCTCAATACCGAGTGTCAATGGAGTAACGTCAACGAGCAGTACATCACTTACATCGCCTGAGAGAACTCCACCCTGAATGGCATCACCAATTGCAACCACTTCATCGGGATTCACTCCTTTAGACGGCTCTTTACCGAAGAAATCCTTTACTATAGCCTGTATCTTAGGGATACGCGAAGAACCACCTACTAAAATAACTTCATCAATGTCATTTGGTGATAATTTTGCATCCTTTATAGCTTTTTCTAATGGCTCGCGGGTCTTTTGGAAAAGATCTTCGCATAAGCTCTCAAATTTTGCTCTGGTTATAGTTACATTAAGGTGCTTGGGACCATCGGCAGTTGCAGTAATAAACGGCAGGTTTACATCTGTTTGCAACATCTGAGACAACTCAACTTTAGCTTTCTCAGCAGCCTCGCGTAATCTCTGCAATGCCATGGCGTCTTTACGTAAGTCAATGCCTTCTTGTTTTTTAAATTCATCTGCAAGGTAATCAATCAAACGCTGATCGAAGTTATCGCCACCGAGATGTGTGTTACCATTTGTTGATTTTACTTCGAAAACACCTTCGCCTATCTCAAGTATAGAGATGTCATAAGTACCACCACCAAGGTCGAATACGGCAACTGTCATATTCTGGCCTTTTTTGTCAAGACCGTAAGCCAAAGCTGCGGCTGTTGGTTCATTGATAATTCTGCGTACTTTCAATCCTGCAATTTCGCCTGCATCTTTTGTTGCCTGTCTCTGCGAGTCGTTGAAATATGCTGGCACAGTAATAACGGCTTCAGTAATCTTCTGACCAAGATATTCTTCAGCAGTCTGCTTCATTTTCTGAAGTATCATCGCTGAAACTTCGGGAGCAGAGTATTTTCTGTCATCTACTATTACTCTTACAGAGTTCCCGTCTTCAGATGGCACTACTTTGAAAGGCACCATAGAGGATTCTTCCTCTACTTCGTTCAATCTTCTACCCATAAATCGCTTTATCGAGTAAACCGTTTTATCAGGGTTAGTTATTGCTTGTCTTTTTGCTGATTGGCCAACGAGCCGTTCTCCGCTTTTAGTAAAGCCAACCATCGAAGGCGTTGTACGCGAACCTTCTGGATTTGCTATTACTACGGGTGTAGTACCTTCCATTACCGATACGACTGAGTTCGTTGTTCCTAAGTCAATTCCAATAATCTTACTCATAATTATTCCTCCTGTTAAAAACTAAAAATTAAAATTAATTCTGTTTATCTTATGTTAATAAAACATTTTCTAAGTTTAATAAATCATTTGAAGAAAGTGTAATTTTTTTTAACACGTCCCTTTAACCTTCTCTTGCCATTACACCCTCATCAAATCATTTATAACTTTTCAATTTTCAAAAAACACACGACAAGAGAGCAGATAAGCTCTCTTGCCGAATTTATGCTTAGATTCTATATTATTAAGAGTTCTGTATAATCAAGCATTTTTATATTTATGATATTGTTATATCTTTTTCTTTTGGTTTCACCGGCTCAAGCTTTGGAATACTTAACATCAAAACTCCATTATCATATTTGGCTTCAACTTTGTCAGTATCCAATAAATCTGGCAACTGGAAAGATCTGGAAAATGTACCGAACTGTCTTTCGCTTTTGCAACAAGTCTTGATATTTTCTTTGTCAAACTTCTTTTCGCCTTTAATTGTCATTATATTATCATCGCTAATCGATACTTTTATCATATCTTTTGCTACTCCTGGGACTTCTGCCTGAAAGATCATAGCATTTTTATCATCAATTATATCAACTCTTGGTGAAAAATCTCCGAATGACACTTTCGGGCGGTTGCCTCCTTCGAGGTTTTTCCCAAAGAAATCTTCCATATCTTTGGCAACTCTTTCTAATTCCGAAAACGGATTTACATTGTAAAATGGCATTTTAAAATCTCCTTATATATTATATTTTGGGTGCCTCCGATTACTGGAGGCATACCCATTATGATTATATTAACTGATTGTTATAGCTTTTTCCTTCGGTTTCTCTGGTTCCTTTTTCTTTAAAGTAATTTGGAGTACACCGTCGGAAAATTTTGCATTAATGCTGTCGCCATCAATATTTTCCGGCAGCATTAATCTGCGAACGAATGATCCGAAACTGCGTTCACTTTTGATGAAGCTTTTCTGCACTTTGGTTTCGTCTTTTACATCTTTCTTATCTTCATCTGCATCGCTGTCGAATTTATATGCGTGCTTTTCGCCTGTGATAGTCAGTACGTTATCGTCATTGATCTTTACTTTTACATCTTCTTTTTTAATCCCCGGCATTTCGGCATATAAATTCAGGTTTTCCTTATCTTCGATGATATCAATTCTCGGAGAAAAGCTTCCGTATTCAAAGCTAAACTGACCTTTTTCAGCATCTTCGAAGAAATCACTCATTCTTTTCATAGCGCCTTCAAATCCTCTAAACGGATCAAATCTTACTAAAGCCATAATCATATCCTCCTTTCAATTATGAGTTAATTGAACAAACGAATTAGTCAATATTAACTTCTACTTCTTTGGGCTTTGGCGGCTCAACTTTTGGTAAAGTGAGTTCCAGAACGCCATTATCATATTTTGCATTGATATTATCAACGTCAATATTTTCTGGCAGAACAAAAGATCTTGAGAATTCTCCGTAAGCTCTTTCTGCTCTTACGTAAGATTGCTCTTCTTTTAACTCTTCTTTCTGTTTCGTACCTTTTACAGTAAGAAGCATATCGTCGTTTACAGAAATCTTCACGTTATCTTTTGGAATACCAGCCATTTCGGCATGTACGTAAAGATTCTTCTCATCTTCAGTAATATCAACACGCGGATTGAACCCGCCCATTTCGAAGCTAACGCCTTTTTCCATATCATCAATAAAGCTATTGAATCTGCGTTGTGCTTTTTCCAAACCCCTCATTGGATTAAATTTTACTAAAGTCATTTTAAACCTCCATTTATATTGTTAAAAAAATTATCAATTAACATTTGTATGATGTACTACGAAATTCGTGCCAAAAAGATTTTTCTGCAATATTGTCAGTTTGATTTATAAACGTATGACAAACTGTTAGTTAAGATATGTCATAGTGTCATAAGCGGCTGACATTGTGTCTTATTCAAATAATAAATGACTTAATGCAATTAAGTTATTTCTGTGGTTTTAGATACATTCTGCATTTCTGATTCGACCAATAATCTTCCGAGTAGAGCACCTCGCTGCCTCCCCGCTCCCTCCCGAAGACCCGTACGATCGGCTTTCCCGCATACGGTTCCTTCTGTATCAGTTTCGCTAAAGATAGCTAATTGGGAATTCGGAATTGGTTTTGGGCTGATTGCTGGCTGCTTAAAGCATAAAAGGAGCTTCGACCTGTTTGTAGATAATATTTCCCTTCGGCTTCGCTCAGGGAACGGTGGCATGGCTCAGGGAACGGTGGCATGGCTCAGGGAACGGTTACGGTGGCTGAGCGGAGTCGAAGCCAGCGTAGTAGTCGAAGCCAGCGTAGTCGAAGCCATAGGAAACCGAAGCCCTACGAAGTCGAAGCTACTAAAAATAAATTTTCTGTCATTATAAATGCTATTATCAAAACATATATTATCTACATTTATTCTATATAAATATCTTTTTTTAGTTCAGCAAGAAGTTGGGATTCACTTGGAAGGTATAGTTCGTATTTACTTGCTAATATTGTCATATTATCTTCGGGTAAAGCCATCTTGACCATTTCGTTGTTTTTATTAGCACATAACAAAATTCCAATCGTAGGATTTTCCTCAGGTGTTTTCTCTTTTCTATCATAATAATTTACATACATCTGCAATTGCCCAAGATCCTGATGAGTGATTTTATGTGTTTTTATATCAACAATTACAAAACATCTTAGCAAACGATTATAAAATACCAAATCCACAAAATATTCATCATCTTCAATTAGCAATCTTTTTTGTCTGGCAACAAAACAAAAACCATTACCTAACTCCAGCATAAATTGCTGTAAATGCATAATTAGTGCTGATTCCATATCATTTTCATAATAGTGCGGTTTTCGTTCAAAACCGAGGAATTCGAGTATCATAGGATCTTTGATTATTTCTTTTGGTGATTCAGGAATTCTTTCATTCTTTGCAACAGCCAAAACACTTTTCTTGTCATTGCTAAGAAGCAAACGTTCGTACAAACCAGAGTTGATTTGTCTTTCTAACTCCCGACCAGTCCAATTATTTTTCACAGTTTCTAATTCATAATACTCTCTTTTATCATTGTCATCTACTTGAATTAATAACCTATATTGGAACCAATTCAATTGTGAACGCAGTGCGTTCACAATTGGGTAAGTGCGATAAAACTGCCGGAACCAGTTTAGCTGCCTGTACGAAAAACCGCTTCCAAACTCAGGTTCAATCTGCTCTGCCAGATTGCGTATCAGGTAAGACCCATAATCTGCTCGGTCTTTGCCTTGCTGTTCTTCTCTAAAAATCCTCTCGCCCAGCATCCAGTACATTTGCACTCTGAAAAATTCCACGCTTCGAACTGCCTGCTGCTTCGATTTTTGAATTATTTCTTTAATTTCGCTTATAAAAGAAACTGATATTATGTCCGAATTATTTTTCATACCATAATTCTTTATTTTATCATAAATAATGAAAACAGAAGTATCTCTACTCAAATTACAAAAAAAGTGAAATATATTCAAATAATGTCGAATAATATCTACTTTTGATTTTATATAGTTACGTTCACTTCAATTTGTTCCCTTCGGCTCCGCTCAGGGAACGGTAGCATGGCTCAGGGAATGTTTACATTGCTCAGATAACTGAAAAATTGTAATCAAATCGAGATTTCAGTAAATATAAAATGAATTCAAACGTATATTATTGTTATAGAATATACGATTATTTAGAAGAGTGACAAAATGCAAAATAATTATACTGCAGTCATAAAACAATCCGGCAATTATTGGATTGGCTGGATCAAAGAAATTCCTGGAGTAAATTGTCAGGAGCTAACCCGTGAAGCAATTATTGAAACGCTTAGAACTACCCTTGCGGAGGCAATAGAATTGAATAAGGAGGAAGCTCTATCTGAAATCGGAGAGAACTATCACGAAGAATTAATAATGATATGAAGCGGGTATATTTTCTTAAATACCTTAGAAAAAACGGATGCGAATTGCTTCGTGAGGGTGCAAGACATTCATGGTGGGTCAATACAAGTACAACCAAAGAAGTTCAGTGCCAAGACACAATGAAATCATTGATCAATTAGCCA
>CAYQTZ010000072.1:7871-10246 GCA_964420565.1 uncultured Hyphomicrobiales bacterium | reverse complement strand
TATCTTAGTATCATTACTTTTTTACTGGGTTTATAAGATATTGAAAGACACAGTAGCAGTTCAGATATTATTTGGATTAGTGATATTAATAGGACTTTCATTCATTGCTGAGGCAGCAAGCTTAAAATCTGTGAACTGGATATTAAAGACTATATCTAATATATGGCTATTGGCATTTATAATACTTTTTCAGCCGGAAATTAGAAAAATGCTGCTGATAATAACCCGAAGCCAATTATTCCGTATCTTCGTGAAATCAAAAATTTCAGAAACGATAGATGAAGTAATAGATGCGTCTATTGAATTTTCATCCAAACATATAGGCGCTTTGATGGTTTTTACCCGCTCTCAGAACGTTCACATGACGGTTGATACAGGTATCAAACTCCATGCTTTCGTATCCAGAGAGCTTCTGGCTTCTATATTCAATACCAAATCACCCCTGCATGACGGAGCCGTAATAATTGAAAATCAGATGATTGTAGCTGCGCGATGCGTTTTGCCACTCAGCACTGTTACAAAATATGATGGGAAAAACCTCGGCACACGACATAGAGCAGCTTTAGGATTATCAGAGCAAATTGATGCAGTTGTGCTTATCGTATCTGAAGAAACGGGGGCTATCTCTATTGCTCAGGAAGGCGATTTAACGCTTGATATACCAAAAGAAGAGTTTTCTGATATACTTAGAATACGGCTTGCTGAAAACAACTAATATTTTTTAATAATTAATAATGATAATGATATGAATGAAACCAATTTACCTAACGACAACAGTTTCAGAGAAAAACGGCTATACCTGATCAACCATCTTCGCAAGAAAGGTATCAGCGAAAATATTCTTGAAGCTATGGAAAAGCTATCCCGTGAGAAATTCGTCGGCTCGGGGATGCACCACAGAGCTTACGAAGACACGGCACTTCCGATAGAGTGCAGCCAAACTATCTCGCAACCATATACTGTGGCATTCATGACGGAAAAATTAGACGTACAAAAAGATGATAAGATACTCGAAATAGGTACTGGTAGCGGCTATCAGGCAGCTCTTTTGGCTCTACTCGGCGCCAGAGTATTCACAATAGAAAGAATACCTGAATTATATGAAAAAGCTAATCAGCTATTCCGCCAGTGGGGACTAAAGATAAACACCCGGCTTGGCGATGGTTCCCTTGGATGGAAAGAGTTCGCACCTTACGATGGAATTATCGTTACAGCTGCAGCTCCCAAGATTCCCGAACCATTATTGGACCAGTTAAAAATAGGTGGCAAAATGGTAATTCCTATCGGAGACCTTTCGTCTCAAGATATGTTCACTATCACAAAAACCGGGGAGAATGAGTATTCCCAAGATGTAACCAAAAGCTTCAAATTCGTCCCCCTAATTGGAAAAAAGGGATGGGAAAAATAGACCCTTTGAAAAATAGATTGTTAGAAGGTAGATATGCCATCGTTATATTAGGGCCTACAGCTTCAGGCAAAACAGGCACTGCGGTAGAATTAAATAAAATCCTGGACATTGAAGTCATCTCCTCCGATTCCAGACAAATATATAAATATCTTACAATCGGGACAGCAAAACCAGACGCCGAAGAGCTTGCTGGAGTAAAGCACCACCTCGTTGATTTCTTAACACCCGATATAGAATACAGCGCCGGGAAATTTGAAAAAGATGCTGGTCGCATCGCAGAAGATATTTATTCGAGGAATAATATACCGACTTCAGTTGGTGGCTCAGGCCTTTATATTCAAGCATTTTGCGAAGGGTTATTTAACGAAGTTGCTGAAAAAGATATATCTATACGAAATAAGATTGAACAAAGATTGAACACCGGCGGCATAGACCCGCTTTACGAAGAGTTACTAAGCATAGATCCGCAAACAGCAGAAAAGTATCCCGACAAAAATCATCGCAGAATTACCCGTGCCTTAGAATATTACTATACCACTGGAATACCATTATCTTTTGCTCAGAATAAATTCCAAAATGAGAAGAATATTAACTGTATTAGATTTGGAATTGATATAGATAGAGAAAAGCTATACGAAAAGATAAACCTACGTGCCGAAATGATGTGGCAGAACGGTTTGATAGAAGAAACAAGAAACGTACTAAGTATGGGTTACCCAGAAAGTTTAAATTCCTTAAATACAGTTGGATATAAGGAATGTATTGCTTATCTCAAAGGCGATATGAGCGAGGAAATAGCTTTAGAGAAGATGCAGACTAACACCCGGCGTTACGCCAAACGCCAGCTTACCTGGTTCAGACGTTATGATGATATTACGTGGTTATCTGGCTCAGCTAAAGAAATTGCAGAAAAAATTGTTGCCCATCTGAAAGCCTTGATGGATGAAAAAAAAGGATTGAGATAATG
>CAYQTZ010000072.1:0-7861 GCA_964420565.1 uncultured Hyphomicrobiales bacterium | reverse complement strand
CAAGGGGGATCAATTCTTGAGTTTTCAGGGGCTATCACACAGTCTCATAAGATAGGGAAGGGGAGGGATCAGTTTTTCGACTTTTGCAATGGTCTCACATAGCCATAGATTCGAATAGTTCGCTTAATTCAATCTTTCTAACTATAGTCATGTCAACTTAATAAACAACAATCAAGAATGATTGTTCTACTGAAGAAACCTACTTTTAGTAGATCAATCATTCCTGATTGATTGACAATTAATATTTGATATGGCACTACAATATAGTTTTTTAATTATCGTCAACAACTTTTAGAAATTGTTTCCATTATTCTCTAAAGGGTTGCATATAGTTAGATATATACCACAATAATAGTAATGTCCAATGCGTTTATTTACTGAAGTTTGAGTAATCAGCTTCTTGATAAACAGGAGAACAAATATGCAAATATATATTAGAGAGCTAAGAACTATCTTTTTTCTAGCTTTTATTGTGGTTAGTTTCATTTTTTCGACAGAGAGCAGCAATGCAAACAATTATGATGATATCACCATAATATCTTCCAACGAAAACAAGTTAGTGCTATCATACAAACCCCACTTTTCCGGCTTTGATGAGATAGTTACATCTAACGGAAATTTAACTTTACTCCCCAAAATCCGGAAAGCAATGAACGCTGGTCATCAATCAGGTGAACCGCTTCAGATGATTAGGCGAATACCAATTACAGTTCCGTCGCCATCTGGATTTGAACTTATAAAATATTCTATCCCTACTAAAATAATCCAACCCGGCAGAATTGCTCCTTTCCCTGAATATGTCAAAGACGAGGGAATGGATTCTCATGCCTATATAATAAAAGAAGAGAGTTATGATAATCATTCCCCACTTAGATCCGTCGATTTTTATTACGCAGGAGTAGCAAGAAACAGACATATCGCCTATCTTGATATTAACGTTGCCCGCTTTGTTCCGGACAAACAAACTATTGAAGTGCCTGATGAAGTCATAATAGAAATAAGTTTTGAAGATGCCGGTTACACTTATAGCGGGAGGGTTACCTCAGAGGGCTTTGGCTCAACGATAAATCATAATGAAACATCAAATTGGCAGATAGATTTTTCCGCAGTCGTTAACAAAAAGAAGACTAATGAAAAAACTTTAGATCTCAGCAGCGGTATATGGTACAAAATACCAGTTGATCACGAAGGCGTTTATCGTATAACTCCCGGACAGCTTTCCAATTTGAACATTAATATCCCAAAAGAAGAAATAAAAACCATAAAAATTTTTGGTAATGGCGGCAAAGAATTAAGCGAAACCGTAAGCGATGCACTTGATAACACATTGAACCAGCAGGAAATAATAGTTTCAACCAATGCAGACGGTTCGCTGAAAGAAATTCTTTTCTACGGCAGCCCTGCTCAGGGATTTGAATATACCAAAAAGAAAAAATATGCCGATAAAGATTTTTTTCATTATATAAATCATTATTCAATCTATAATTACTATCTCTTTACATGGGGTGGCGAAGATGGTATCAGAGCTACAGAGCAGCTTGGCCCTTTAGAAGAAATAACTATAAAGCCAGACACTTACATAGAAAGATCATTCTATGAAGAAGAATACACTAACCCTTATGCAGAGGGATCAGGCAGGACATGGCTTGGCGGAAGCATTTTCCCGCTTACCAAAATAGACCAGCTTCACAATCTTGACAGAAATGGCGAGATAAAAATTCGATATTCACTCGGGCACAGATCGCCCGACAATGGTAAATTCCTGATCTATCAGAATAACAATCAGATAGGACAACTTTCCATGACCAGTACATCGAACACTTATATTAATGGTTTTTATGACACAGGAACGGCTACTATCCCTGCATCAGAAATTGCTCAGGATAATAGATCCGTACTGAAATTTGAATATCGAAGCAACAATATGACTGGCTCGGTTGCTTTTTTCGATTATTATGAGATACATTACCCGCGTAGTTTCGTTCCAATTAATAATGAGATCAGTTTCTTCAGCGATCCAAAGATAAGCGGAATTGCTGAATACAGTATTAATGGTTTCTCTGGAAGCATCTTGGGATTCGACGTAACGGACCCAGGAAATCCTCAATTGATCAAGAATGATGCTGTTACCGGTGGGATGTTCATTTTTAAAACTGAGATAGAAGAAGAAGCTCCGAAAAGATTTTATATTTCCTCAAAAACTAAAGATACTAAATTAGAAAAGATTGAATGGGCTAACTTACGAACACAGCATGCTAATACAGAAGCTATAATCATAACTCACAAAGACTATCGCAGCGAGCAAAGCAATATGACAGTTACAGTTGTTACAACAGACCTGATATTCAACGAATTTGGCTCTGGAGTACCAGATGTAACTGCTATTCGAGATTACATTGCTCACGCCTATCATTATTGGACCGTCAAACCAAAGTATGTAGTGATTTGGGGTGACGGCACTTATGAATTTACTCCTAAGTACTCTATTAAATATAGTACTTCAAAAAGTGAGATCAACGTTGTAGCTAATCGTGGCACAAATTACGTTCCGCCTTATGAGCTGATGGACTTGGATACAGGAACTTTCGACGAAAGAGATACCTATTCTACTGACGATTTTTACGCTAAAATAGTCGGTGATGATGATATAGTAGATCTCGCTATTGGCAGATTGCCAGTAACACCAGAAAATGGCTCTTGGATGGTAGATAAGATAAGCCATTACGAAAATCAATCTGCAAATGATGCCTGGCGTACAACTGTTACAATGATAGCTGACGACAGCTACAGCCGAGATTATTACGACAGAGCTGATTTCACACATCAATCTGATACGATATCAGAAGAGTATATCCCGGAAGATTTTCAGGTTAACAAGATCTATTTAGTGGATTATCCTACTGTTTTTTCAGCAGGAGGCAGAGCCAAACCACAGGTTACAGAAGATATATTAACGACAGTAAATACTACCGGCTCGATATTCGTTAATTGGATAGGACATGGCAACCCGAGAGTGTGGGCACACGAAGGTATATTCGAGCGGGAAGTAACTATTCCCCAAATGAAAAATATGAATAAGCTATTCTTTCTATGTGCCGCTACCTGTGATTTTGGAAGATTCGATATGACCGAGCTTTCCAGCGGTGCAGAGATGTTGCTTTATAGTAAAAATGGCGGGGCTATTGGTGTTTTTGCCGCTACCAGAGTGGTTTATAAAGGTGCTAATGCGCAGATAAACGAAGATTTTTATACTGAAATTTTTACACGCAACACAGACAAGAGTTACAGAACTCTTGGAGAATCTATGTTTGCCCTGAAACAATACAGAACAACAATCAATGACAGGAAATTCTTTTTGATGGGCGATCCGACATTGAAACTATTAATACCAGAATATATAGTAAAATTTGAAGAAATCAACGGCATACCTCTTACAGACGAACAGGACACTATTCGTTTGAAAGCATTATCTAATGTATCAGTTAAAGCCAGCATCATCAATCCCGCTGACGGCAGTTTGCTTTCGGATTATGTCGGCACGGCAATAATAACTATGCTGGATGCAGACGAAAGCGTAATTGCTGTGGATATTGACGACAGCAAGCATTATATACTAAAGCGGGGTGGCACACTTAGCAGAAGCTCCTTCCCAGTGAAAGACGGGAAGCTGATTGCAGATTTCATTATACCACGCGATATTAGTTTTGCTAATGCTCAGGGGCGACTTTACGGCTACTCATATTCTGATGGAGCTGTCTATGCTAAAGGATTTTCAAATAAGTTTACAATCGGTGGTATTAACCCCAATGCTATCCCTGACGACAAAGGACCTGATATAAGCATATATCTCGATTCAAGAA
This sequence comes from uncultured Hyphomicrobiales bacterium, assembly GCA_964420565.1. Lineage (GTDB taxonomy): Bacteria > Bacteroidota > Ignavibacteria > Kapaibacteriales > UBA2268 > CAYQTZ01. Next base: position 4,001 of record CAYQTZ010000072.1, on the reverse strand, counting down.
ATTTTGTCTCAGGAGATATAGTTAGCGATAATCCATTGCTGATAATTGATCTCAACGATCATTCAGGCATAAATGCAACCGGCAATGGCATAGGTCATAATATTGAAGCATGGATAGACGACAGCCCAAGGTCCATAGATCTTACTACCAAATTTACTAACTCTTTGGATAATTCCAATGCAGGAACTGTAGAAGAATATATCTATGGCTTAAAACCTGGAGTGCATACTGTAAAGATCCGCGCATGGGATGTATTTAATAATCACTCAACAGCAGAAACTGTTTTCAGGATTGCTACAGAAGAAGAGGGAATAGTAATAAGCAATTTGAATATTATACCAAATCCCTTCCTGAGCGATGGATACTTTGAGTTTCAGCATAATATCTCTTCTCCCTTTACGGCAATAATAGATATTTATTCAACAATCGGCGAAAAAATATGCACAATACGCGAAGAACTCAATACTTTACATACTTCTCAGATTTTTTGGCACGGTTTTGATGAGTACGAAACAGGTCTCCCTACGGGTATGTATTACTATCGTTTGCAATTGCAAAGTCGAGGCATGACAGGTGAAAAAACGGGTACAATTTCATATATTCGGTAAAAAAGAAAAGAATTGCTGAGCAGATATTAAATTTTTAGCATTCTGTTTCGTCAATAAACTATTAACTATAAATGAGAAAAAAAATGAAAGAATCAAATCAAAATAATACTATTGGAGGAAAATTCATGAAGTTATTTCGCAAAGCGTTACTGCTACTATTAATAACTTTTACTTTGTCATTTTCTGCTCAAGGTTTATTCGCACAGGCAGGCGGAGCAGCCGTGCCGTTCCTGCTTATATCCCCTGATGCCAGAGGTAGTGGAATGGGCGAGGTCGGCACAGCAATAGCCGATGACATAAATGCAATTTACTGGAACCCAGCCGGGCTGGCATTCCACGATTATGTTTCTACAGGCGCTGGCGATATGGACTATGTGCCATACACCCAAGTAGCACTTTCATTCTCAAAATGGCTGCCACAGTTCAATGCTGATCTTTATTACAGCTATGCTACAATTGGCAGATATTTTGAAGACCTGGACGGAACTGTAGCATTCAATTTTGTTTTTATGAATCTTGGTGAGTTTACAAGAACTTTCGAGGATGGAACCATCGGTGGCAAATTCCTTTCCAACGAATTCTCCTTCGGATTGTCTTATGGAACAATAGTCGCCGAGGATTTTGGTGTCGGCTTCCAGTTGCGATATATTCAATCGAATTTAGCTCCGGCTTCCGCTGTAACAGGTGGTGATGCCGGCGTTGGAGTTAGTGGTTCATTCGACTTTGGTGTACTTTGGAAACCACAGGACCTCATGGTCTTTGGATTAGACCTGAGTAACAGAATCGGGCTTGGTCTTAATCTGCAGAACGTTGGACCAAAGATGACCTATCTGAATATCGCAGATCCTCTACCTACTACATTGCGTATCGGTACTGCTTTCCGCATAGTAGATGATGAGTTCAACGATCTGATAGTTGCTGTTGATATGGCTAAACTGCTCGTAAAAAGACAAGGGATTGAATCTGATCCACTTCCGCTGTCATTAGTCTCCGGTTGGGAAAATGGAGGTGCAGAATGGGCTTTCGGTACAGAGTACTGGTATCAGAACATTGTGGCTCTAAGAGCAGGATTCTTTATGGAACCTACTAATCTCGGAAATCGTAAATACTGGAACTTTGGAGCCGGTGTACGCTATGATATTTTCAGCTTAGATTTTAGTTTCATCAATACAATCGAAGAGAATCACCCATTAGCAAATACTATGAGATTTTCCTTGCTTATTGACTGGCTGTAAAATATAGAAGAATAATAAAAATATAAATGAGCAACTTGTGAATATTTCATAAGTTGCTTTTTTTATTACTGATTTGCACATAGGGCATTATTAGACCATTGCAAAAGTCCAAAAACGATCCCTCCCCGACCCTCCCTTACTACGCAAGGGAGGGAGTAAGCACGGAAAATCCCCCTTAATTTTAAGGGGGAACACAAGGGGGATCAATTCTTGAGTTTTCAGGGGCTATCACACAGTCTCTGACGAGTAATGGAGTGAGTAAGCCATTGATACGTAATCATATGCGGGGGTATCCCCCTTTTTTAAAAGGGGGACATAGGGGGATTTTCTTTTGTTTTGCAATGGTCTTCATATATATTAATGATTTACCCCCTCCCTTAATTTTAAGGGAGGGCTGGGGTGGGATCAATTCAGAGGTTTTGCAATGGTCTTATTATTTGAAAAGAACAATATTCACATCTCCAGACTCAAATCAATCATCCATTTATCAAATTTGTGAATAAAACGACTATTGCCAACACTTCGAAAGCACGGGAAGCCTACGGAATCTTTGTATTAGAGAGATTGATGAGATGACTGGCAGACATCGGATAAATATTGTCAAGCCTTTACTGCAGAATATTAGTTTGACACGCAATCATCTAAACTTCTTAAATTTTTGTGGTGGATTCATGAGTACTGCCCCCCCTGACACAGAAACGAGTAATGATGGAGTTAGAAAGATTGGGCAATGAGTTCTGAAATTCAATGCCTTTAAAGAACAGATAAAAATTTTGGCAGATTAAATAAACAAATAGGTAAGAATATATAACTTCAATTACTTAGAATAACTTTTGAATTTGAATTAGTACGCCGGACAGGATTCGAACCTGTGGCCCACAGCTTAGAAGGCTGTTGCTCTGTCCAGCTGAGCTACCGGCGCATTATATCAAGACTACTAAATTAACATATTTTCTTCTTTTTTGCAAACTTTTTTATTATTAATTTGGTATTATCAAAAAATATTCATAGTTTTGTTTTGAGCCAAGTCCCGTGCGACTAAGGCAAGCCCAACCCCGTCAGGACCGGAAGGTAGCAGCGGTCGGTTTGTTCTTAGGGCGCCACGGTCAACTTGGCTCATTTTTTATTTTATTTCCCTTTATGATATTATCTCAGTCTTTCTCACCTTTTTTTAGTAACTTTGTAGCTTGCAACAGTTTGAATTTTTTTTATTTTATTAGATTTGCATGAAAAAGGAAATAATAATAAACTCTACTTTGAATGAAACCAGAATTGCTATTACTGAAGATGGCAAGCTGGTGGAACTTTTCATTGAGCTGCCGGACCAGGAACGAACTATAAGTAATATCTTTCTTGGCAGAGTGAGCAAAGTAGCTCAGGGCATAAATGCTGCTTTTATCAGTATTGGTCAAAATCAGGATGCTTTCCTACACTTCTCGGATATAGATGAGTCTTACGAAAACTTATTAACTGACGAAGAGGATGACGAAAGCATTAACGGCAACAAAAAGGCAAAACCCAAGAAAGTGAAGCCAGCCAAAAATATGGCTACGTTTAAAACTAAAAAGCTGGGCGATGTGCAGATCAATTTAAAACAGGGACAGGATATATTGGTACAGGTAGTTCGCGAAGCTTACGGTACAAAAGGAGTTCGAGTAACTACTAAAATTGGTATCCCAGGCAGGTACGTAGTCTTGCTGCCATTCGACAGTATGATAGGTGTATCTAAAAAAATTGAATCTTACAAAGAACGCCGCAGGCTGCGCTATCTTGCTAAAAATTCGCTGCCGAAAGGCATGGGTTGTATTATCAGAACTGCTGCTGTCGGCAAGAATGAAAATGAATTGAAAAGAGATTGGGAAAATCTTGTGGCTACGTGGAATAAAATTGACGAAAAGATCAAAAGCTCTCAGCCCCCAACTCTTGTGTATCAGGATATGGAGCTTGCCACAAGTATTATTCGTGATCTTTTTACCAAAGATGTAAATAGAGTTTTTGTAGATACTAAAAAATTGTTCAGAGAAATACAAACATACGTGAAATGGTTTGCTCCCAATTTAGCCAATAAAATTGAGCTTTACAGTGGCAAATCTTCAATATTTGATCATTTTGGTATAGAGCGAGAGTTGGAAACCACTTATAAGCCAAAAGTGAATCT